>VBKA01000193.1 GCA_005879815.1 Chloroflexota bacterium | reverse complement strand
CATGGAATCGCCGATGGCGACCTGCGCGAGATTGCGGATTGGGCGCTCGCCCATTGCCCGGTGACCGACGCGGTCGCCCGTGCCGTCCCCATCACGCTCGAGGTCCACGCCAGCTGAAGGGGCCTTGCAACGGGCAGCGAATCCAGGCCGACGGCCCCTTGAATGCTCGGCTCATGGGCCTTGCGACCGCGGAACGACCGCTCCTCGGTCGTCTGGTATCCCGTTCGTAACCCCCTGACCGAGGACGGATCACTTCTCGGTCGGTAGGCTCACCTGCTGAGCCTTGGTCGCCGGGATTAGAAGTCCACGGGCCGCACGAGCGCGCGGCGCTGGGACTCGATGAGCCGCGCAGGATCCGGGTCGAGGGACTCGCGCACCGGATCGGCGTAATACGCGTCGTTGCGCGCCTCCCACGCGGCCGGCTCGACGTCCAGGCTCAACAGCCAGACGAAGCGACGCTCCTCGGGGATCGTCCACGCGGCATCGATCCGATAGCCGTGCGCGCGGCGCAAAGGCACCACCCCACGCCGCCACTCCTCGACGAACTGCTCGAGCGCGCCCTCGGCGATGAGATAGTCGCGCAGCTCGGTGGCCGTCACGCCACATCCCCCGCAAGCAGCCTGCGGAAGCCATCCTCGTCGAGCACCGACACACCGAGCTTCTCCGCCTTGGCGAGCTTGGTGCCCGCCTTTTCGCCCGCCACGAGGTAGTCGGTCTTCGCGCTCACCGATCCGGCAGCATGCCCGCCTGCCGCACGGATCGCCTCCTCCGCCTCGGGCCGGCTGAATCCGGCCAGCGTCCCCGTAACGACTAGCGTCTTGCCGGCCAAGGGACCCATGCCTTCGATCTCGGCAGCCACAGTGCCCGGTGCAGGCGCCTCGGCGACCACCCCGGCCTCCAGGAGGTGTCGCAGCGTGTCGCGGGTGTGCTCGTTGGCAAAGTAGGCGGCGATCGCCTCGCCCACCACGCCGCCGATCCCGGGGACGGCCGTGAGCTCCTCCGCCGAGGCGCCTTCGAGGCGTCGGACCGCACGCTCCGTCCATTCCCCCTCCGATTCATCCTCTCCGCGCGAGGTTTCGCGCACGAGCCAGGCGGCCAGGTCTATGGCGGTCTGCTCCCCGACGTGTCGGATGCCGAGCCCGTTGACGATCCTCGCCAACGGACGGCGACGGGCCGCCTGGATCCGCGCGTGGAGGTTCTCCGCGCTCTTGCGGGCATATCGGTCCAGGCTCTCCAAGGTCTCGACAGACAGCCGATACAGGTCGGATGGCTCGCGCAGCAGATCCCGCTCGATGAGCTGGTTGACGACCGCATAGCCCGCGCCCTCGATGTCGACGCCGCCCCGGCCGGTGAAATGCAGCAGTCCGCCCAACCGCTGCGCCGGGCACCACGGATTCGGGCAGCGCCAGACGACGCCACCCTCCTCGCGCTCGGCCGGCGTGTCGCAGACCGGGCAGCGCTCCGGCATCGACCACTCCCACTCGGCGCCATCCCGGGCATCCAGCACGGGACCGACTACCTCGGGTATGACGTCGCCGGCCGACCCGCAGGTCCTTGCGCCGGATCTCATCGATGTTGTGGAGTGTGGCGTTGCGCACCGTGGTGCCACCCACGAAGACCGGCGTGACGTGCGCAACCGGCGTCAGCGCCCCGGTCCTGCCCACGTACACGTCGATCGCCTCGAGCTTGGTCGTGACCTGCTGTGCCGGGAACTTGTAGGCGGTCGCCCAGCGTGGCGATCGGGAGAGGAACCCCAGGCGTTGCTGCTCGGCGATCGAGTCAACCTTGATGACGATGCCATCGGTCTCATAGTCAAGCTCGTGACGAGCGTTTCCCCACTCCTCGACGTAGTCGATCACCTCGTCGATCCCGTGAATGCGCCGGATGTTGGGATTGACCGGGAAGCCCAGGCGGCGGATCAGCTCCAGGGACTCCGAGTGGGTCTCCAGGCCGTGCGCACCCACCAGCTGATACGACCAGACCGATAGGCGCCGGCTGGCGGTGACGCGCGGATCCTTCTGGCGAACCGTGCCGGCGGCGGTGTTGCGCGCGTTGGCGTACAGGGGCTTGCCCGCCTGTTCCAGCTGCTCGTTGAGCTCGGCGAAGGCGCCGCGCGGCATGTACACCTCGCCGCGCACCTCGAGCTTGTCGCCGGGTGGATCCTCGCGCAGCTTGAGCGGGATCGCGCGCACCGTCCGCAGGTTGGCGGTGACGTCCTCGCCGGTCGTCCCATCGCCGCGCGTCGCGCCCCGCGTGAAATTGCGCCCGTCGTACCGGAGGGAGATCGCCAGGCCATCGATCTTCAGTTCGGCGACGTAGCGCACCGGCGGGTCGTCCGGTCCGAGCCCGAGTCCTCGGCGGACCCGCTGATCGAAGTCGCGCAGCTCGTCGTGGCCGAAGCTGTTGCCGAGCGACAGCATCGGGTACTCGTGACGGATCGCCGCGAAGCCGGCCTGCGGCGCGGCGCCCACGCGCTGGGTCGGGGAGTCGGGGGTGACCAGTTCCGGATGCGATGCTTCCAGGTCCTGCAGCTCGCGGAGCAGCCGGTCGAAGTCCTTGTCCTCGATGGTGGGCGCATCAAGGACGTAGTAGTTGTAGTTCGCCTCGTCCAGCGCCCCGCGTAGCTCCGTTGCGCGCTCGGCCGGGTCTTTCAAAGCGTCCTTCCCGGCGTCTTTGACAGCGGCCTTCTGCATTGCACGGATTCTACGGGGGTCGGCGCTGCGGCCCGCTGATGAGTGTCAATGCTCACAACGCGCGGGAGGTGGCCATCTCGCGTCGCCCGATCACTCCGGGTGCTCGTGGCACGCGGGATCCGGGCATCGGGCGCCGTGTGATCACTCCCACTGCTGACATCCGCACCTTGATAGGAAGGGCCCATTCCCCGTTGTCGTCCCGGTGCCGACATGCAGCTCCACCGGAAGGGCCTAGTCCTCGTCGTCCCGGTCGGCTCTGCCCGTGAACCAGGCGCGGACGTGCTCCGTGTGCTCGGCGTAGTGGTCGGGCCCGTCGTAGCGGACCACCGCCGCGACGCTGTCCCCGTTCCCGAGGGTCGCGGCGAGGAGCGCCGGATCGAGCTCCGCGAGATCGTCGCGGAACCGCTCGAAGGCGACCTGCTCGCGCTCGTAGGCCTCCATTGGAGTCAGCGTCGACGCCCCGGCGAAGACCTCCTCGTTGATGGCATCGGTCTGGCTGGTGTCGTAGTCGAAGTCGGCACCCTTGCCGGAAGCCGCCAGCTCCAGCGCATCGGCCCCGTGATCGCACCAGAAGGCGACGTGCGCGACCAGGTCACGCGCACTCCAGTCTCCAACCAGGCCTGGCGCGGTGAACAGGTCCGGGTCGACGTCGGCCAGGGCACCCACGAAGGCGTCGCGTGCTGCCTCCAGGTCCGTGACGAGGACGTCCCGGCGCTCCCTTCCGGCGCTCAAGCCGGTCCTGCCGCTGCCTTCCGCAGGTCGGCGGCGTGCTCCCGATAGTGGTCGATGCCATCCTCCTGAACGAGGTGGCCAATGGTCTCGCCGTCCGCGAGGGTGAGGGCCAGCCAGTCCGGGTCCGCGCGGCGCAATCGGTCGAGGAGGGCGTTGAAGGCGGCCTCTTCGCGCGTGGTCACGGTTCGCGGGTCCGTCTCGCCCGCCACACGGGCGACCACCGCGTTGCGCTCTTCGACCTCCATCTCGTCGGCGCCAAACTCGTGGGCTCGACCCTGCTCGGCGTGGTGCAGCGCCTCGGCGACGTTGCCGCTCCAGTACCCGAGGTGAGCGACGATCTCGCGGACGCCCCACTCCCCAACGAACGCGGCCGCGTCGCGCTGCCCAGGGTTCAGTCCGGCCACCACCTCGAGAAACTCGGCACGAGCCGCCTCCGCCTCTCGCGCAAGGTCCGCGGGCGAGGCGCTCACGCGCGCTCGAGCCCCGCGTACTCGGCGATCAGCCGCTTGACGCCCTGGCCCACGAACGCGACCGTCACCTCCTCGTCACCCTTCACGAACTGGCCGATGCCGGACGCGGTCGCCGGCACGCCAGGCCAGCGTTCCCGCTTCCTGGACCGATGACGCCGCTCCAGCATGGTCGCCGGCGCCGAACGCCCCGCTTCCGAGATCCACCTCCGCCTCCTCGTAGCGGGTCGCGGCCACCCGTGCGCGCGCAGCCTCGAGTGCCCGACCGGCGCCCGATGGCGCCGAAAGATCCGGCAGGTTGACCGGACGCAGCGGCTCGTTGCGCGGGTCCTGTCGCGGCGCGCGATACCCACCGGGCAACCAGCCGCCGCCCTCATCGTCGACCCCGCGCCGTTCCCCGCCGCCCCAGCCGCGGCGGAAGGGGATGTCCTCGCGCTCGGCCGCCAGCAGCTCGTCCGGCAGCTCCGTCAGGAACCGCGACGCCTCGCTCACCGCGCCCACGCCCCAGGTCGAGCGGTGATGCGCGTGGAGCAGGTACAGCCGGTCCTTGGCGCGGGTCATGCCGACATACGCGAGCCGCCGCTCCTCCTCCAGCTCGCGCTCGTCCTCCAAGGCTCGGCGGTGTGGCAGCAGCCCCTCCTCGAGTCCGACCATGAAGACGACGGGGAACTCGAGCCCCTTGGCGGCGTGCAGCGTGATCAACGTCACGCGATCCGGCCGGTCCTCCAGGGTGTCCTGGTCGGTGACCAGCGCCACCTCCTCGAGAAAGCGCGCGAGTCCCTCAGGAGGCGCGATCTCGTCGAACTCCGCGGCGTGGTTGCGCAGCTCGGTGACGTTGGCCCAGCGGTCGGCGCCCTCATCGGTCCCATCGTTGATGGCGTCCTTGAGCCCGCTGCGTTCCAAAGCCGCGTCGAACACCGCGCTCGGCGGTTCGCTGCGCGCCATCCCCATGAGCGGACGCATGAAGGCCGCGAAGCCGGCCAGCGAGGTTCGCGATCGGGTCGCCAGGTTGGCGTTCTCGCCCGCCCCCTCGACCGCGCCCCAGAGCGTGGTCTGGTGCGACTCCGCCCAGGCTCGGAGCTCCTCGAGCGTCTTCTCGCCGATCCCCCGGGCCGGAACGTTGACGATCCGCTCGAGCGCCACGCGGTCCGCGGGGTTGCGCGCCAGCCGCACGTAGGCCAGCGCATCCTTGACCTCGCGCCGCTCGTAGAAGCGCGTCCCGCCCACCAGCTGGTACGGGATCCCGAAGCGCATGAAGGCTTCCTCGAGGACACGCGACTGGGCGTTGATCCGGTAACCCACCGCGATGTCGCCGTAGCGCAGGCCGCCCTCCTCGTCGTCGGCTCGACGCGTCAGCAGGCGCGCCATCGAGCCGGAGGCGGCCCCGCCCGAGAGCCGCTCCACCTGGCGGGCGACGAACTCCGCCTCCTCGTACTCGTTGTAGGCGTCGAAGACCGTGATCGAGGTGCCGGCGCCGCGATCGGTCCACAGCTTCTTGTCCTTGCGACCGGCGTTGCGGCTGACCACCGCGTGGGCGGCGTCCAGGATGGTCTGGGTCGACCGATAGTTCTGCTCGAGCTTGACGACGTGCGCGTCGGGGTAGTCCGCCTCGAAGTCCAGGATGTTGCGCAGGTCGGCGCCGCGCCACGAGTAGATCGACTGGTCGTCGTCGCCCACCACGGCCAGGTTCTTGTGCTTCGCGGCCAGATGTCGGCAGATCAGGTACTGCGCTCGATTGGTGTCCTGGTATTCGTC
Source organism: Chloroflexota bacterium (assembly GCA_005879815.1). Classification (GTDB taxonomy): domain Bacteria; phylum Chloroflexota; class Limnocylindria; order QHBO01; family QHBO01; genus CF-82. The sequence goes on along the minus strand of VBKA01000193.1, from coordinate 2,581 downwards.
GACCAGGATCTGCTGCCAGCGGTTCTGGTACTTGGCGAGCACGTCCGAATGCTGCTCGAACAGGTCGACGACCCGGTTGAGGAGGTCGTCGAAGTCGACGGCGTCGTCCTCTGTCAGCTGGCCCTGGTACGCCTCGTACACGCGGGCGGCGGGCTCGTCGTAGAAGTTCGCTGCCTGGCGCCTGGCGGTGGCGACATCGGCCAGCTCATCCTTGCGCTGGCCGATCCAGGCCAGCATGCCGCCCGGGCTGAACCGCTTCTCGTCGAGATCGAGCTGCCTCAGCACCTGCTTGAGCATGGCGACCTGGTCGGCCCGGTCGTAGATCGTGAAGCTTCTGCTCAGACCGATGGTGGTGCCGTCACGCCGCAGGATGCGCGCGCAGATGGCATGGAAGGTGCCGATAGTGGCATCCCGCGCCTGGTCCTCCCCGATGAGTCCGGCGATCCGCTCCCGCATCTCGTTGGCGGCCTTGTTCGTGAAGGTCACCGCCACGATCTGCCACGGCTTGAACCCGAGGGCCACCAGGTAGGCGACCCGATGGGCCAGGACCCGCGTCTTCCCCGATCCGGCTCCCGCCAGGATCAGGAGCGGTCCTTTGATGTGCGTCACTGCCTCGCGCTGGGGCTCGTTCAGCCGCGCCAGGATCTCCTCGGCGGTCCGCTTGAGCGCCTCGCCGGAGCTGGCAGCGGAGTCGTCAACGACCGTTTCCTCAACTGCATTAGGCACCGGTCGCTTGGCGATGCCCTGCGTCCGGGCAGGCTTGGACTGGGCGGCGGCGGACTTGGGGGACATCGGTCGCCCGATTCTACCGGCTGGGCGCTCGCCTCGATCCCTGCCGTCAGCTCAGCGGCACTCCTGACACGGCCCACGTACGCGAGGCGTCCCAGAGGAGGCCCAGCGCCTCGAAGCGCTCGACCGCTCGAGCCAGCAGGCCCTCGTCCTTTCGGGCGAAACCCAAGGTCCGCAACGCGAACGGTTCCAGGAAGGTCTCCGGTTGGAGGAGCCGAGTAGCGTCTTCCTCCGCCTGGTCAAGGTGGCCCACGGCGACCAGCGCCTCAAGGCGGGTCGCGGCGCCGAACACATGGTTCCATATGAACCAAGGCCATTTCTGGGACCCATCGACCAGCCCAGCGAGGGCTTCCAGGTCACCCCGCGCGAGGGCCAGCCGGGCTCGGAGCGGGTCCAGCACAAGACCATATCCCTCGAACCCCAGAGCCGCAGCAGCGTCCTCAAGCCGGCGTGCCTCGGCGTCGAGCCCGAGCTCCCCGCACGCCGCCGCACACGATAGGAGGCACCGGGCGTTGTAGACGCATGGTGTGCCAGCGTTCTCGGCGACTGCGAGCTCGGTTCTATCTTGCATGTTCCGGACCCCGTCCCAGCGGCCGGCGGATTCCTCGATCGCGAGCAGATTCCCGACAGCGTGGATGGCATGGTGCGGGCTGAGCCGAGCGGCGATCGCGTCGTGCCTGCGAGCATGCGCCTCCGACTCCTCGAGATGGCCGAGCGCCAGCTCCGAGGTGGAGGAAATCCAGTGGATCAGTGAGAGGTGGTCGGGATCGGTGAATCGGTCCGCGAGGGCGAGTTGCTGCCGCGCCCATTTGTGCGCGGAGGCGTAGTCGCTCGCGTTCTGCGCGATCGTGAAGAGCGTGTACAGTCCAAAGGAGAGGAGCTCGACGTCCTCCATCCGCTTTTGGCGATCGAGATCGCATGCTCGGTCGCCGGCACATCGTCCTCGTGCATGCCCTTGGCGATCGACGCCAGCGCGAACGCGCGGCTATCTGGAGCGGCCAGCTCGAGCGCCTTTTCCATCCACCCCAACACCGTTTCGTCGTCGGGGGCTCGTTTCCACATGGCCCCGCGCATGGTCGACTCGAACGCGAGCGCACCGTACAGCTCCGCGAGGATATTGCGGTCCGAAGTCAGGTCGGTTGCCTTCAGCATGGCCTGCCAGTAGGCCTCGCCGTCCATCTTCAGCGCATTGGCGCGCCCGATGGCCTGCCACAGCCGGACATCGCTCGGCGAGAGCTCCGCGGCGCGATGGAGCAGTGCGAGGTTCTCGTCGAGGTCGAACCGTCCCAGGGCCAGCTCCGCAGCGCGGCCGAGCCAATGGAGCGCCCGGGCGGTGAGCCGCTCCAGCTGATCCGGCTGGTCCCGCCACGCGAGCCCGGTGAACTCGGGATTCACCGCCTCTGCGTAGTGGTAGGCCAGGGTGCCGGCCCGCTGGTCCGCAGCCTCGTCCCGCTCGAGCCAGGCGGCGAACGTGGCATGAAGGTGAGCCCGGTTGGCCTTGGGCAGGGTGCCGTACGCCACCTCCCGGGTCAGCGCGTGCTTGAACATCAGCTCGGGCTCCGTGGGCCGGACGAATCCCCGCTCGACCAGCGTCCGGATCTCGGCCGCGGATCCGACCAGGGCGGAGAGCGCGGGCGGGCTGAACGAGCGGCCGATCACCGCGGCGGCCTGTAGGGCGGCCTTGGCGGAGGCGTCGAGTAGGTCGATCCTCGCGGCCAGGACGCCCCGGACCGAATCGGGGATGCCCAGACCATCCCGCTCGCTCCGGAGTGCCCACGTGCCATTGCGCCGT
>VBKA01000192.1 GCA_005879815.1 Chloroflexota bacterium | reverse complement strand
AGGTGGCCGCCCTGGTCGAGGGCGAGCCCCATCACCGTGTCGCCGCGCTGCAGCAGGGCGTGGTAGACGGCCATGTTGGCCTGGGCGCCGGCGTGCGGCTGCACGTTGGCGTGTTCGGCGCCGAAGAGCGCCTTGGCGCGCTCGCGTGCCAGCTCCTCCACCTGGTCGACGATCTCGCAGCCACCGTAGTAGCGGCGTCCCGGATAGCCCTCCGCGTACTTGGCGGTGAGCACCGAGCCAACCGCCTGCAGCACGGCGAATGATGGGTAGCTCTCGGAGGCGATGAGCTCGAGGTTCGAGCGGGTCCGCTCCTCCTCGTCGTGGACGAGCGCCGCGATCTGGGGATCCTCGGTCTGGAGCGGAGCCCAGAAGTCCATGGGGGCAGGGCCTCCTTCAGCTGCTGTCAGGGCCGGCGAGGCGAGTGTAAACCGATGGCGTCAGCCCGGCGAGGCTCACCCTTCGGGCTTGGTGATGGTGACCATGCCCTCTTCCCCGATCAGCACCTGAGCGCCATCCACGATCGCCGCCAGCTGCTCCTCCGGCACCTGGAGAATGGGCACCTGCCGTCCGTAGAGCTCTTCCGCCACCGCAGCACCGATGGCCAGGATCAGCTCGGCCTCGCCGAGAAGGATCGCGGCAGGGGCCGTCCCGGCCCGGACGGCCTCGGCCAGGACGGACGACGAGGACGAAGACCCCCGAGCCGAAGCCATGACCAGGACACGGCCCGCGATCAGCGTGTCGTGCTGGGGATGGTGGGCGTCGATCAGACGGCCGTTGGCCGGATCCATCCCGCCCCACAGGCTGAGCGGCTCCTGGAGGATCAGCGCGGCACCCGCAGCCTCTCCAGGGGCCAGGACCCGACCGCGGAGGGTGGTCGGCTGCGAGCTCATGCCGCGTCCCACGCGGAGCGAAGCCTGACGACGCGCCCGGCCACCGCGGACGCGACGCATTCGGCCGTGCTGCCGAACACCACATCGGCGCCGATGTTGCCTGGCGCGTAGTAGGCCCACTTCGCGGAGTCGGTCATCACCGCTCCCGCGCCCGGGCGCAGGACCGGCGCGATGTAGCTGCAGGTATCGACCAGGATCTCCACACCCGCACGGCGCAGGCGAGCGGCGAGGCCACGCTCTTCGGACCGCTCGAGGACGTCCCGCCCGGTCGAGACGAGGAGCTCGACGCCAGCAGCTGGTCGGGATGAGCCGAGGAGCACGGCCAGCGCCTCGATCTCTGCAAGCGACGCGTGTGGTGTGCCGATGGAGACCGCCCGGAGCGGCAAGGCTTCCCCCGCGTTAGTCAGCTCCGCCCATGCGGCTCGCAGCTCGGCGAACACGATCGTTTCCATCGCCTCTGGCGGCCCAGGACCCATGGCCGCCTTAAGGCTGGACGCCTCCGGCGTCGATCCCACGGCATGGAAGAGGGCCACCGAGCCCGATGAGGCCGCCGCGGCACCCAGGGCCTTCAGGCGATCCTCGCTCAACCCAGGCGGTAGGCCATCGAGCACCGCGATCGTCGGGCCGGCTCGGCGTCCGAGCACGATCCCGAGCACAGGGTAGAACGAGTCCTCGTGAGGGAGGGCTGCGGGAACGTCGGGGCCAAGCCGCAAGAGGAGGCGCCCGCGCCGGGCATCGGTCCGATGCAGGCCGGCGTCGGGAACACGCCCGGCCACCGCGCATGCCACGTCGATGAAGTCGCCATATCGGTTCGTGCGGGCCCCGATCACCGAGTTGCAGAAGACGATGGCGTTGGATTCGGCCCAAGCCACCTGCTCGCCGAAGGCGGGGCGCGCCTCGACGACCTGATAGGGCGCGCAGGTGAAGGTGGGCCGGCAGCCCAGCGCACGGTAGGCCTCCATCAGGCGTCGTCCGGGATCCGCCTCCTGGGGTGCGCCGTGCCACAGCTCCGGGTGGAGCAGGTCGACCAGCCCGACATTTAGGCTCGTGGGCACCGCCACCCGCGTGCCGCCCTCCGCCAGGCGCGCCGCGAAGTCGAGGGTTGCCTGGCCGTGATACAGGCACGCGTCGACGTGCGCGCGAGAGATGGGGATCAGGCGGTCCGCCCCGAGCACCTCTGCCGCGCGAACGACCAGGCGCATGGCGAACGCGGTGCCCCGGCCCGCGTCGCCGGCGAGCATCGCCCGCTCCCGCGCGTCGAGGGCCAGGGTCAGGCGCGGGCCTCCTCGGCCTCGATGCGCGCGATCTTCTCGATGCGCTGCACGTGTCGGCCGTCCTGGAACTCCGCGGACAGGAATTCGCGGACGCACGCGCGCGCGACCTCGACGCCGCTGATCCGGGCACCCATGGCCAGCACGTTGGCGTCGTTGTGCTCGCGGCCGAGACGCGCCACCACCGGGTCGGCGGCCTCAACGCAACGGATGCCGCGGACCTTGTTCGCGACGATCGCCTCACCGGTCCCGCTGCCGCCCAGCACGATGCCAAAGTCGTAGTCGCCCCGCGCCACGGCGCGCGCGACCGGCGCGATGAAGTCCGGGTAGTCGACCGGATCGGGCGCGTAGGTGCCGAAGTCGCGATACTCGACCCGCAGCTCGTCGAGGAGGGTGCAGAGGAGCCCCTTCAGCTCGAATCCGGCGTGGTCTGAGCCGATCGCGACCCGCATCGGGTCAGTCTATGCGGCCGATGATCTCCATGAGCTGCTCAAGGGTGATCGGCCCTTCCCGCACGAGGCGCGGCTGAGTCTCGCTCAGGTCGACGACGGTCGAGGCGACGCCACCCGGCACCCTCCCACCGTCCACCACCGCGTCGAGCAGGTCGTCGTCGGCGAAGGCCACCAGCACGTCGTCCGCGTCGTACGTCTCCGGCTCGCCGGAGCGATTGGCCGAGCTGGTGGCGAGCGGCCCGCTGCGTTCGATGAGGGAAAGCGCCACGCGGTGGTCCGGGACCCGGAATGCCTGCGTGACCGCCAGCGAGGGGGTGGCGTCCCCGCCATCCTCGACGCGCAACACGATCGTCAGCGGGCCCGGCCACCAGCGCGCGGCGAGCCTGCGAACGCGGTCGTCCACGCGATA
>VBKA01000207.1 GCA_005879815.1 Chloroflexota bacterium | reverse complement strand
GGGGAGAAGGTGAGCGGCATCCAGGTGCATGCCGCCGCCCGAATCATGGCCACCGCGAACAACGGCGAGATTCTGTTATCGAACGCCGTCCGGGAAGCAATCTCCGGCACCGACTTCCCGACCACCGATCGGGGCCGCCACGAGCTCAAGGGCGTCCCTGGCGACTGGCATCTCTACGCGCTGGTCCCGAGAACGGCGTGATTGGTTGTTGCTGACCCGCTCCGGCAAGGAGGGTCAGCGGACGGCGATCACCAGCTTCCCTTGGACGTGACCGTTAGCCATCTCGGTGATCGCGAGCGGCGCCTCGTCCAGCGAGAAGGTCTTGATTGGCGGCACGCGTAGCTTGCCCGCGTCGACCGCTTTGCTGATCTCCGCAAGGCGATCGGGCGCAGCGCGATTGGCAGCAACAAATTTGACGCCACGCGACTCGATCTGCGGCGCCGCCGCGCCGGCCGGACCCCGCGTTGAGACCGCAACTCCGCCTGGACGGACGAGGCTGGCATAGCGTGCGAAGTCCTCGGCGTCGCTGTGCAGGTCGATGAGCGCGTCGACGCCATCCGGGTACCGCTTCTTGAGCTCGTTCACGGCGTCGCCAGCCGAGTAGTCGACGGTCTCACTGGCCCCGAAGGAACGCGCATGCTCCGCGCTCGCCGTGCTCGTTACCGCGACGACCCGAGCTCCGCGCTGCGCTGCCAGCTGGCTCACGATCGTGCCGACGCCGCCAGCGGCACCCACCAGGAGGACCACCTGTCCACTCTGCGGATCCGCCGCGTCGATGGCTGCCAGGGCCGTCAGTGCGGCGTGGGGCAAGGCGGCAGCCTCGGAATGCGATAGGTCGGCGGGCTTTCGCGCCAGGCCGGAGGCGGGCAGCGTCGCGTACTCGGCGAACGTGCCTGCACCCGCGAACGGCTTGCTCGACACGCCGAAGACTTCATCGCCAACGCGGAAGTCGGCCACGCCAGGACCGATAGCCTCCACGACCCCGGAGACGTCGATCCCAGGGACCAACGGAAATCGATGCTCCATGTAGTCCTTGACCCAACCGCCGGTGAAGATCGGGTCCATGACGTTCACGCCGGCGGCATGGACGCGGACCAGGACCTCGCCTTCAGCGGGCTCAGGGACGGGAAGCTTGTGAACGGAGCCAGTCGCTCCGAAGCTGTCGACGGCAAAGGCGCGCATCACTGAGGAATCCTTAATCCTTGGCGGCATGGTTGACGATGCAACCATCTCACCGCCCAGCCGTCGGCGCAAACGACCCGGCACGCGTCAAAATCGGCTCAACAAGAAGGTTCCGGCTTGGTAGGAGGAACCAGGGTGAGCGATCCCGAGTTCGATGCTGCGATTCACGCCGCGTTTGCGGCGTTCAACGAGCGGCGCTTCGCCGACTTCGCCACGTACATGACCGATGACATCGTGGAGAGCTACCCGCAGTCCGCCGAGCGCCTCGACGGGAAGATCCAGCAGCGCGCCATGCATGAGGCGTTCACCAACCCGCCCACATTCACCATCCGGCGCATCCTGCGCGACGGCGACTTGGCCACCGTCGAAGTCGACGAGGCCTATGGCGACGGCAGCGTCTGGAAAACCGCCTTCGTCTTCGAGCTGCGCGATGGGCTCGTCGCCGGCCTCACCGGGTATTTCGGCGAGCCGTTCGCGGCGCCCGATTGGCGTAAGCCATTTCGCTCCCGCCCCTGAGCGGCGCTGCGATCCACAGAGTGTGGATCTGAGCTTGCGCTTGGCATCGGAGGTGGCGCATAGTCCGCAGCGAAAACC
>VBKA01000206.1:3149-7209 GCA_005879815.1 Chloroflexota bacterium | reverse complement strand
TCCGGGTAGTCGCTCGTCTCCTCGTGCACCACGGCCTCATGCAGGTTGGGGTCGAACGGCTGCCCGACCGCCTCGATAGGGGTCACGCCCTCGCCCTCGAGGACGGTGCGCAGCTTTCGCTCCACGAGCCGGATCCCGTCGACCCAGCCCTCGTGGGCGTCCTCCGGAACGCTCGCAAGCGCGCGGTCGAAGTCGTCGAGCACCGAGAGCAGCTTGCTGATGAGCACCGCGTTCGACAGCTGCGCCATCACCCCGCGCTCCCCCTCGGTGCGGCGGCGGTAGTTGGCGAAGTCGGCGGCGGCGCGCTGCCAGGAGCGCGTGTGCTCCTCGTCCTGCGCTCGGAGCGTCTCCAGCTGCTGCTCGAGCTCGGTGACGCGCTCCAGGAGCTCGCTGCGACTTGGGGTGTGGATCGATTCGACCCGCTCTTCGCCGCGGGTCAGCGGCCGAGGGCCTCTCGGCCGCCCGTTGGTGGGATGGTCAGTCATGGCTCTCCCCGTACTGGGAGCTGATCAGCTCGTTCATCAAGGTGGCGAGATAGCGCACCGCCGGGATCGCACGCGGGTACGGCATGCGGGTCGGCCCCAAAACGCCGAGCAGGCCGAGCGCGCTGTCCGGCGCGCCGTACGGCGCGAACACGAGGCTCACCTCCTGCATCGCGTCGTTCGGGTTCTCATGGCCGATGATCACGTGCACGCCGCCGTGGTGGGTGACCACCGGCACAAGCTGCTCCAGGAAGTCGGTCCGGCGCAGGACCTCGAGGATGGCGCGGACCTTGGTGCCCTCGGCGAACTCGGGCTGCTCCAGGACGTTGACGATGCCATCGGTGAAGACGTCCTCCACGACCACGGCGTCCGACTCTTCGAGTAGGTCGGCGATCACACCGGCCACGTGGCTGGCCAACGGTGTCAGGCGTGTGCCTCTTCGACGAGCCTGCGGCCCCGAGAGACCGGCCAGCTCGGTGTTGAGGACCGCTGCCGCCGCGTCGAGGTCCGCCTGCCCGATGCTGGCGTCGGGCGCCAGCTGGTCGATGGCTGTCCGCTTCAGACGCCGCTGCACGACGCGACCGTCTGCGAGGACAAGGACCGCGAGCCGCGAGCCATCCCCGATCTCGGCCAGCTGCAGATGCCCAAAGCGCGCGCGACGCGCCTTGGCCGGTGTGACCACCGATGCGCTGCGTGTGCTGGTCGCCAGCACCGATGCCGCGAGGCGCAGCCATTCGTTGCTGGTCAGCTGCACCTGGCTGAACTGGTGGCGGATCATCAGGCGGTCGGCGCGGTCCAGCTCCGTCTCGCGCATCAGGGTCTCGACATAGATGCGGTAGCCCAGGTCGGAGGGCACGCGCCCGGAGCTGGTGTGCGGGTGCTGCAGAAGGCCCATCGACTCGAGCTCGGCCATTGCCGAACGGATCGTCGCGGAGCTGACGCCCATGCCCCAGCGAGCGACGAGGTTCTTGGACCCCACCGGAGCCGCGTTGAGCACGTAGTCCTCCACGACGGCGCGCAGCACCGTTCGCTGCCGCTCGGTCAGCTCGTCGACCGGCTGCTGCGACGCGATGCGCTCTGCCGGGGGCGTGCGCTCGATGATTCGGGTCCTCCTGGTGGTCGTTAGCACTCGTCAACGGAGAGTGCTAACTGGTTCGGCACCTATGGTAGCGAGCGCCTTGGACCGATGTCAACGCGCGGCCGCGACCTCCGGGACCGGCTCGCTGAGACTGCTCGAGCCGGCCTCCGGGAGGAACTCCAGGAGGGCCTCGTTTGCAAGCAGGCGGCCGTTCGGCGTCAGTCGCAGGAGGTCGTCGTCGACCTCGAGGAGGCCGTTGGCGCTTCCCTGCTCGACGGCTCGTGCGAACCGATGCACTGGATCCTCGCCGAACTCGGCGGCGAAGCCCCGGCGGCTGGTGCCTTCCACGCGTCTCACCCCCAGGGCGATGGCCTCGAACGCGCGTGCGGGCTCCGACAGGTGCTCCGTTCCGGTCATGGGGCGCTTCCCGGCCTCCACGTCCGCGAGGTAACGATCGAGGTCGCCCGTGTTCCAGGAGCGGGTGGCCTCGCCGTCGTAGGAGTGGGCGCCGGCACCGATGCCGGTGTACGCCCGTCGCGCCCAGTAGGCTGCGTTGTGTCGCGACTCGCGGCCCGCCCGCGCCCACGAGCTGAGCTCGTAGTGGTGGTATCCGGCGGCGGCGAGGAGGTCCTCGGCCAGGCGGTACTGGTCGGCGACGAGGTCGTCCTGCTGCCGTGCTGCGAGGCGACGGCGCCAGCGCAGCGCGCCCGGGCGTGGAGGGGCTGCCCATTCGTCGGGCGCCAGGGTCAGCTGCAGCGCATAGAGGGACAGGTGCTCCGCCTCGAGCGCGATCGCCGCGCGGAGCCCGTCGCGCCAATCGGCAAGCGACTGCCCGGGGATGCCGTAGATCAGGTCGATGCTGACGTTGTCGAACCCCGCGGATCGGGCAGCCACGTAGGCGTGTCGCGCCTCGGCGGCCGTGTGGCCGCGGGCGAGGGTGCGCAGCTCTGCGTCACCCAGCGACTGCAACCCCAGCGAGATGCGGTTGACGCCGGCCAGCCGCAGCGCCGACCAGTCCGGCGCCTCGCGCTGCGAGGGGTTCGCTTCCAGGGTGACCTCGACCGGGACGCCACCCCATCGGTCCATGGCCGTCTGCAGCACGCGCTCGACCGCCGACGCGGGGAGCAGCGATGGCGTCCCGCCACCGAAGTAGACGGTCTCCAGGTCGCCGCTGGCCGGCCGCACAGTCATCTCGGCGAGGAGCGCATCGACATAGCGGGGGAGGTCCGCACGCCGTCCCCCCACGGTCACGAAGTCGCAGTAGGCACAGACCAGCCGGCAGAAGGGCACGTGGACATAGAGGTGATGGCTGGCGACGCTCACGTGGCGCTCCGCTGGGTCGCCGGCGCCACGAAGCGAACGGCGACCGAGGAGGCCGCGATGGAGATCGCCACGGCGGCGAGCATGGCGCTGTAGAGCGGCCGATCGAGCTCACCCGTCGCCAGACCAAGGGAGGCGAGGACGAAACTGAACTCTCCGACCTGACCGAGCCCTGTTGCCAGCTGCACCGGCCTGGCGGCCAGCTTGGCGATGCGCGCCAGGACGTACGAGACCCCCACCTTGGCGAGCAGGACCATGGCCAGCAGCGCCAGCAACCAGCCCCATCCCACCGCGAGCTGACCCGGATCGATCAGGGTTCCGATGGCCACGAAGAAGAGGACAGCGAACAGATCGCGGAAGGGAAGGAGCCGCCGCCGCGCCTCTTGCGCGTGGTGGCTCTCGCTGATCGTTAGGCCGGCAATGAAGGCCGCCAGCGCCATCGGTACATGGAAGACGAGGGCCCCGGCTCCGGCGATTGCCAGCCCGCTGGCCACCGAGACGATCAGGAACATGTCGTGCTCGCCATGCAATGAACAGGACGAGCCCGGCCACCACCGCGAGCGCCGGCGTCCCACCGCTTTCCATGGCCGCAATCAGCACCGCCGCCAGGATCACGCCGGTCACGTCCTGCACCACACTCCAGCCGAGGAGGGCCTCTTCGGTGGCGCGGTCAGTCGTGCGTCGCCGGCTGCGCGTGATGTTCACGATCACCACGCTCGACGACAGCGCGACCGCCAGCCCGATCAACGCGGCGGCCACCCCCGAGAGGCCGGCGGACAGGCCTACAACCAGTCCGACGAGCGTCGTCAGCAGCACCTGCGCGGGGGCGATCACATCAGCGCGCGCTGCTCGCGCCGCAGCCGCAGGATATCGATCTCGATGCCGACCTCGAAGAGCAGGAGGATGACGCCGATGTCCGCCAGCAGCTCGAGCTGCTCGCGGTGGGCCACGAAGCCCGGCGTGAAGGGAGAGACGAGGGCTCCGACCGCGAGGTAACCGATGACAGCGGGAAGCCCTGCGCGCCGCGCCAACCAGCCGGCCGCCGCGGCCGCGAGCAAGAGGAGGGCGAGCTCGAGGACGGCCGGGGCGCTGGTCTCCACGCCCGAAGCCTACGCGACGACGGACGCTCCGCCACTCGCAGGGCGCGCGAGGGGCCGTCGCTGCGACGCCAGCAATGCTT
>VBKA01000206.1:0-3136 GCA_005879815.1 Chloroflexota bacterium | reverse complement strand
CTTGCGTTACGGCGAATGCGTGCCCGACATTTCCGCTCCGATAGAAGGTTGGCCAATATCGCTTGCGAAATGGCCGCGGAGGGTCCAGGCGCGGTCCGCTCCATGGGCATGACGCAACAATGCCTTGCGCGATCGTCGCCTCTCCGGGATCGGCATCAAGGTCGGCATCCTGGCCCGATCAGGCGTGCTGCTCACAGTGCGCGAGGAACGAGTGTCCCGCGGAGTGGTAGCAGGCCGAGTGCTTAGCAGGCGCGCGAGTCCGCGGTCCTGCGCCACGTGAGCACTCGCGCTGATAACGACGACCTTTGGCGGCTCCCCGTCAGATGGGTCGCTGGCGGAGACGCCCTCCGGCGAAAGCGAAGATGCTGACGGTCACTGCGAAGTGGCCGACGACTGCCGGGATCACGGAGCCGGTGGCCAGTGTGGCCGCGCCCGCCGCGTAGCCCAGGATCACCGAGCCGGCCAGGAAGTACCAGTCGCGCTCGCGCCACAGCCGGCGGTGGACGATCCCGTACAGGACCGCCTGGAGGGCGTTGGCCGCGGTGCCGTAGTTCGGCAGCGCGAAGACGAGCATGCCCAGCACGATCGAGCGGAACTGGATCTCCTCCGCGATCGCATTGGCCGCCGCGCCCAGGATGCGCGAGGGGAGCAGCTCCGTTGGCAGGGGGACGATGCCGCCGAAGCGCAGGTAGGCAAGCACCGCCGCGTTGAGCAGCGCGACACCCGCGAAGGCGAGCATCACCGGCAGCACCGTGTCCGGCGGACCACCGGTCAGGAAGAGCCGCGCGCGCCCGCTCGGCAGGATCCACGCGATCCCCACCGCGAAGAGCAGGACCAGCAGGTAATAGCTGAGGGGCGCGAACCAGGCCGTGCGGTACTTGAAGTAGTCGGATCGCATGATCCGCTCCGCATCGAAGCGGAGGAGGACCATGAAGATGGTGAGCCCCAGGGCGATCGCCAGGCGAAGGGACTCGAAGAAGCCCATCCCTTCGGTCGCCTAGCCGTTCGACTCGTTCATGCGCAGCACCGCGAGAAAGGCCTCCTGCGGGATCTCAACCGATCCGATCCGCTTCATGCGCTGCTTCCCCTCCTTCTGCTTCTCGAGGAGCTTCCGCTTGCGAGTTACGTCGCCGCCGTAGCACTTGGCGAGCACGTTCTTGCGCATCGCCCGGATCGTCTCGCGGCTGATGATATGCGAGCCGACGGCGGCTTGGACGGGCACTTCGAACAGCTGTCGAGGGATCAGCGCCTTCAGACGCTCGACGAGCGTCTTGCCTGCGGCATAGGCGTTTGAGCGGTGGACGATGAGGCTCAACGCATCGACCGGTTCGGCGTTCACCAGCACGTCCAGCTTTACGAGGTCGCCCGGCCGGTAGCCGATGTAGGTGTAGTCGAGGCTCGCATACCCACTCGATCGGCTCTTGAGCAGGTCGTAGAAATCGATGATCAGCTCGGCCAGCGGCATCTCGAAATGGAGGTCGACCCGGGTCGGATCCAGGTATTCCATGCTCTTGAACTCCCCGCGCCGGCTGGTTGCGAGCTCCATGATCGGGCCGATGTGCTCGGTGGGCGTCAGGACCTGCGCCTCGACCCAGGGCTCGCTGATCGTCTCGATGTCGCCAGCGCTGGGCATCTGGGCGGGGTTGTCGACGACGAGCTCATCGGTCCCGTGCACGGTCCTGACCCGGTATTCGACGCTCGGCGCTGAGGCGATCAGCTCCAGGTCGAACTCGCGCTCAAGGCGTTCCTGGACGATCTCCATGTGCAGCAGGCCCAGGAAGCCGCAGCGAAACCCAAAGCCGAGAGCCACGCTCGACTCGGGCTCATACACGAAGCTCGCGTCGTTAAGATGCAGCCGGTCGAGGGCGTCGCGCAGCAGCGGGTAGTCGTCGCCGCGCAACGGGTAGATGCCGGCAAAGACGAGCGGCAGCGCCTGCTTGTACCCGGGCAGCGGCTCGGGGGCACGTCGATTGGCGCTCGTCAGCGTGTCGCCGACGCGAGCCTCGCGGATGCTTTTCAACCCGCTGGCCACGTATCCCACTTCGCCGGCGACCAGGGTGCGGGTCGGTACGGGCTGCGGCCGGAAATATCCCAGCTCGAGGATCTCGCTCTCCGCCTCGGTGGCCATGAAGCGGATGCGTTCGTGGTCGTGAAGCGTTCCATTGGCGACCCGCACGTAGGCGACCACGCCTTTGTAGGGGTCGTAGTGGCTGTCGAAAACCAGGGCCTGCAGCGGGACCGATGCGTCGCCGCCGGGGGCTGGGATGCGGGTCACGATCGCCTCGAGGATCTCGTCGATGCCAATCCCTTCCTTGGCTGACGCAAGGATCGCCTCTTCGCGAGGGAGGGCAAGCGTCTCCTCAAGCTCGGCCATGACCATGTCGGGGTCGGCGCTGGGAAGGTCGATCTTGTTGATGACCGGGATGATCACCAGCTCCTGAGCGAATGCCAGGTGCGCGTTGGCCAGCGTCTGCGCCTCGATCCCCTGGCTGGCGTCGACGACGAGGATGGCCCCCTCGCAGGCCTGCAGGGAGCGGCTCACCTCGTAGCTGAAGTCGACGTGCCCCGGGGTGTCGATCAGGTTCAGGGCGTACGTCTGGCCGTCGCGCCCTTCGTAGTGGAGGCGAACCGCGCGGGCCTTGATGGTGATCCCCTTCTCGCGCTCGAGGTCCATCGAGTCGAGCACCTGGCTGGTCATCTGGCGCGGATCGATGGTGTGCGTCGCTTCCAGAAGACGGTCCGCGAGGGTCGACTTGCCGTGGTCGATGTGCGCGACGATGCTGAAGTTGCGCACGCGCTCCGGGGGGATCATCGGCCGGGAAGTCTAGCCGAGGGATCGTTCGCGCTTACCATCCGCCGATGCGTCGAAGCCCGCGGCTCCGTGAGCCCACACCCTGGGAAGCACCCGACTGGGACCGCTCGGCCCAGGAGTGGATCAGCGAGCAGCTCGATGACCTCGGCCTGCGTCAGACGGGACCGATGCAGGCGCGTCCCCGGCCGTGGTCGATCGTGCTCACCGTGCCGACCTCGGGAGGGACCTGCTACTTCAAGACGACGGCGCCGACGATGGCCAACGACGCAGCGCTCACCGACGCCCTGGCGCGGGAGGCGCCGGAGCTCGTCCTCACCCCGCTGG
>VBKA01000194.1 GCA_005879815.1 Chloroflexota bacterium | reverse complement strand
GACCGATCCCAGCGCGTTCGCCGCCTGCGCGACGGTTGGCGACACGAGCAGCGCACCGACGACGATTCCAATCCGTCTGGGTCAGAGGCAGACCACGAGCTGCGCAGATCGCGGACCCTGGGCTCCACCGATCGCATCAGGACCGAAGCGCCTGACGACCTCGAGACGCGGCGGTTGGCCGACCAGGTGGAGCGCGAAGTCAAGCAATCGGATCCACAGCGGCGCTCGGAGACGCGCGACACGGGCTGACCACAGCGGGCTGGTCCGGACACCGGTTGAGAGCGCGCCGATGGCGAGTCTGGCGTGCCCGAGAGGACTCGAACCTCCGACCTTCAGGTCCGCAACCTGACGCTCTATCCACTGAGCTACGGGCACCCGTCCGGGCGGTGGCGGAGAGGGAGGGATTCGAACCCTCGGAAGAGGAAACCCCCTTCAACGGTTTAGCAAACCGCCGCACTAGGCCACTATGCGACCTCTCCGCGGAGCGGCGCCGATGATAGCATGGGGCCACCCGCCGGCCCTCCCAACGCCCAGCCCCAACCGTGCCCCACGCACCTCAAAAACGGACCAGCCGAACCCCATATGCCTGAGCAGCGCCTACCCATCATCGGCTCCAGCAACCAGACCACCCCGATCGAGGCGGTGCTCCGCGCCGGGCTGGAGACAGCAGGGCTGGAGGTCGTGGTCGAGCACTGGGAGCCACGCCCATATCGGCTCGGCGAGGCGATCGCCGAGCTTCGGGGACGCGACTACCTGGGAGCCCTGGTTATTGCGCCGCACAAGGAGAAAGCGACCACCCTGGTGGGCACCCTCTCCGACGACGCCCGCCTGAGTGGCGCGCTGAACGTCATCGTTCGCGACGGTACCCGGTTGCGGGGCCACAACACCGACATGGACGGCATCCGTGCGGGGCTGGCCGCGATGCTCCCGAGGGTGCTGGGGCGATGGCCACGGGTCGCTGTGGTGCTCGGCGCCGGGGGTGGCGCCAGGGCGGCGGTGGCGGTCCTCATCGGCTCCGGCTTCCAGCACGTAGCGGTCTTCAACCGACACCTCCACAAGGCCGAGGCGCTGGTCGCTCACTTCGCCCGCACCGCGCGGCACATGGAGGTGCGCGCGCGACCATGGCACGAGACGATCCTCGAGGCCGAGGTGAGCCGCGCCGGGCTGGTGATCGATGCAAGCGGCCTGGGAGCGGACGAGGCCGCGAGCTCGATCTCGCCGGACGCGCTGCCCGACCATCTCTTCGTCCTCGACCTGGCGCTGCACCAGTCTGCGACGCCGCTCATGCGCGAGGCGAAGACGCGCGGCGGGACCGTGGCAAACGGTCAGGCCAGCTTCCTCGCAGCCCAGGCCGCGGCATTCCGCCTGTGGACGAGCAAGGAGCCTCCTGCCGACGTCCTCCGCGAGGCCCTGTCTTCTGCGCTCGGCGCGGCGAACCGTGAAGTCGCGGTGGCGGGCGACTAGTCGGCTCGATGTTCTACACCTCCGGCTGGGTGCACGTCATATGCGGCTGCATGTTCTGCGGCAAGACCGATGAGATGCTGCGGCTGCTGCGTCGCTTTGCCATCGCGGGTCGCGAGGTCGTCCTCGTCAAGCCGAGCCTCGACACGCGGACCGATGAGGTCAATGTCATCTCGCGGTCCGGCGCGCGGCATCCGGCCATGGCCGTGGATCATTCCAGGGAGATCGAGGCCCTGGTTGGAGACGCGGACATCGTGGCCATCGAGGGACGTGGCGGAGGCCTTGGCGGACGCGGGGAGGCGGGTGCTGGTGACCGGGCTCGATCGCGACTTCCGCGGCATCCCCTTTGGTCCCATGCCGCGGCTGATGGCGCTCGCGGACCAGGTCACCAAGCTGACGGCCATCTGCGTGGTGTGCGGGGAGCAGGCGACGCGAACGCAGCGATTGATCGACGGGCGTCCGGCCAGCGCAGATTCACCGTTGATCGTCATCGGTGGCATGGGCGATGAGACCTACGAGGCGCGCTGCCGCCTGCACCACGAGGTGCCGCTGCCCGCCGGTCCAGCCTGAGCCGGCGCCGGTCAGGCTGGCTCGGCCGCTTCGTGCTTGAAGGCGCCATCGGTCTGATCGGGGATTGGAGACGAGCCCGATGGCTCCTGACCGGGCTGGGTCTGCTCATCCTGGCCTTGATCCTGGCGGGGGTGATCCCCTATGACCTGCACCCCAGCGATTCGCATGCCTACTGGTCAGTGGATCCCGCGGATCCGTATCAGGATGCGCGCCTTGGGGGTGTTGACGCCTTCCTCTACGCGCCGGCGGTCGCCCAGCTGCTCGGACCGCTCACGCGACTGCCGTTCGAGGTCTTTCGGCTGCTCCTCGGAGCCGTCTCGCTGGGGGCTCTCGCGGCGGTTGGGGCCGCCTACACGCTGATCGTCCCCGGGGTGATCGAGGACCTCGTCCGGGGCAATATTCATGTGCTCCTGGCCGTGGCCATCCTGCTGGGATTTCGATATCCCGGGACCTGGGCGGCGATGCTGCTGACCAA
The DNA here is from genome assembly GCA_005879815.1 of Chloroflexota bacterium. Classification (GTDB taxonomy): domain Bacteria; phylum Chloroflexota; class Limnocylindria; order QHBO01; family QHBO01; genus CF-82. The sequence goes on along the minus strand of VBKA01000194.1, from coordinate 4,871 downwards.
GGCGACACCGGGGGTCGGCCTCCTGTGGTTCGCGGTCCGTCGGGAATGGCGAGCGCTCGCCCAAGTCGCGGTGGTGACGGCGGCGATCGTGCTCGTCTCGATCCTGCTCGGAGGCGTCCGGCTCTGGGAGGAGTGGATCCGGCTGCTGGCGACCAGCGCTGAATCCCCGCGCACCTACACCTATCTGGGCATCGCTCCACCGCCGCTGCTGTTCCGGCTGCCCCTTGCGATTGCGGTCGTTGCCTGGGGTGCGGTGGTGGACAGACGCTGGACGGTGCCGGTCGCCGCATTCCTGGCGTTGCCGGTCATCTGGCCATCGGGCTTCGCCCTGCTCGCCGCCGTGCCGCCGCTGGTCATCGCCGATCGAGCGCGGTCAGCGGACGAGGACGAGGCGCGACGGGCGCCGACGGCCGCCTGACCCTGGAGGTGAATGGATCTCCGATACGGCGAACAGCAGCCATTCGCCGGGTAGGCCCTTGAGGGTGGCTGCCCCGCGGTCCACGAAGAGGATCTCTGCTCCCGTGACCAGGGCGCGCACCGTGCTCGACACCAGCACCTCGTCGGCCGAGGCGTGCCTCCGGCTTGGGCACCGGTGGAGGCATCGACGTGAAGCGGGGAGGCTTCGCCATGGCATCGGTCGCGGACCCGCGTCGAAAGTACCGATCGAGACTCGAACGCATGGGGCTTGTGCGCCCAAAGGCATGGTGAGACCGTGGCCGGGTACGCCTGGGAGCGACCCGATGCACCATATCCTCAACCCGCTGCGACGACGACCGACGCTCACCATCGTGCTGATCGCGCTCGTGGCGCTCGCGCTGGCACTGCCGGTCGCGGCGCACCACGCGCCCCCGACAGCCCCTCGCCAGGCCGTTTCCAACATCGACCAAGATCAGGACCAGGCCGACGCGAACGAGCAGGGCAACCAGGACCAGCAGGGCGAGGACGAACAGGGCGAGTCTGGCGACCAGGGGAGCCCGGCCACGGATTCAAAGACCCAGGCCGAGGCGGCTGAGACGCCCGAGCCCGCTGAAACGCCCGACGCGGCCGATACACCCGAACCGGCTGAGACGCCCGAGCCGGCCGATACACCCGAACCGGCTGAGACGCCCGAGCCGGCAGAGACCAGCGCCCAAAGCGAGTCCGACCAGGCGGATGTAGGCGCCGGAACCTCGGAGAGCGGTGAATCCCACGACGGGACGAGCGGCTCAGACGAGAGCGACTCCGGCGACGGAGGAGGCGGGGACTAGGGCCAGGGCGGCGCCTCGCGGCGAATTGCCGCATCTACGAGCTACACCCCCGCTGTCCACCCGCGGGGGTGTCGCGTTACGGCATGTAGATATGGCGCGTTAGCTGCCAACGAGGGTCTGCTCGCGCTCGGAGATGCCCACCCCGGAGCCGAGGCGCTGACGCAGGGCGTTCAGCAGCTGTTCAGCCTGCTGCCGCTCCTGGCTGATGAGCTGGCCGAAGATCTGTCCGCCATCGTCCTGTTGATACCTGCCGTAGGCCTCAATCGCCTCGAGCTTGGAGACCAGTGCCTGGAGCAAGTTGTACGTGCCGTTGTCGACCGGGAATCCGTTACCAGCCTGGTACATCCGGGGACTCCCCTCCTGCAATGCATGCTTCCGAAGCTGGACCGGCGCAAGCCCCGTGCCGTCCGCGATGCGAACGCGACGAGCGTGCACGGCGCATGCACGATTGCAAGCCTTTCGTAACCATCCGCGCCCGTGCTACGCGGATGGCGGAAACCTTATCGAGGCCTGACCTTGAGGATGTACGGCTGGCCTTCCGCGGACAGCCAAACCGATCCGCCGGCGACGACGGTGCCGTTGGTGCAGGCGGGATCGCAGGGCAGATGCCCCCACCAGTGCAACTGATCGCCTTGGCGATCCCGCACTCCGCCGACGAGCAAACGCCAAGGTCACGCAGCGCGGCGACGTGACCTTGTCCACCTATTACGTCACTCGCGCTCGTTGATCCGCGATTAGGACGACGGCGAGGGCGGGTCCAGTCCGACAGCGATGGAACCGGCGTGTTTGTGCGTGAAATCTGGCGGAGGGGGTGGGATTCGAACCCACGAACCCTTGCGGGTCAGCGGTTTTCAAGACCGCCGCATTCGTCCGCTCTGCCACCCCTCCCGGACCGGAATTATGCAGTGATCCATCGGGGCTATCTCGCCCGCCCCCAGGCCTTCCGTTTCTTGGACACGGCGACAGCGCTCCAGCCGACACCAGGGCCGCTCCCCCCGACCAGCGTGAGGCGGTCTCCGGTTGCCCGGAAGATGATGGAGTCCTGGGCGTGTTCTGCGACCATGATCCCCGCCTAGCGGATCGCCTCGGCCCCGAAATGCGGTTGGAGCGCCTCGGGGATGCGCACGCTGCCATCCGGCTGGAGGTGATTCTCGAGCATCGCGGCGTACGTGCGTGATATGCCCAGGCCCGATCCGTTGAGCGTGTGGACGAGGCGCCGAACGGAATCGGATATTCATGCGGCGCGCCTGGAAGTCGGTGTAGTTGCTGCAGGAGCTGACCTCGAGCCACTTCCCCACGCCCGGCGACCAGGCCTCCAGGTCGTAGCCCTTGGCCTGGGCAAACCCAACGTCGCCTGTGCACCGCTCGACGACGCGGTAGGGCAGCTCGAGCGCCAGGAGGACGGCCTCCGCATCGCGGGTGAGCGCCTCCAGTTCTTCGTAGCTCGTGTCGGGGCGCACGAATTTCACCATCTCGACCTTGTCGAACTGGTGCACCCGCAGCAGGCCCCGTGTGTCTTTTCCCGCCGCCCCCGCCTCGCGACGGAAGCAGGGCGTGTAGGCGACGTGGTTGATGGGCAGATCCTCCGCGTCGAGGATCTCGTCGCGATACACGTTGGTGACTGGCACCTCCGCGGTGGGAATCAGGTACAGCTCGTCGCGCTCCACGACGTACATCTGCCCCTCCTTGTCGGGCAGCTGCCCGGTGCCGCGGGCGGAAGCGGCATTGACCAGCAACGGCATCCAGAGCTCGGCGTAGCCGGCGCGCTCCGCGAGCTCGAGCATGAGACCGATGAGGGCGCGCTGCAGCCTGGCGCCGGCGCCGGTGTACAGGATGAACCCGCTTCCTGCGACCTTCGCGCCGCGCTCCAGGTCGAAGAGTCTCAGGCGCTCCGCGATCTCCCAGTGCGGTGGCGTGTCACCCTCGGGGCGGGGCTCGCCCCACGTCCGGATCACTGGGTTGTCGTCAGGGCCGGCTCCATCCGGGACCGACGGATGCGGCAGGTTGGGGATCAGCAGCAGGTCTCGCTCGATGCCCTCCTCGACCTGGCTCAGCTCGGCCCCGAGGCGGTCGATGGCCGATGACAGCTCGGCCGAGGTCCGTTTGAGCGCTTCTGCCTCGTCGCGCCGACCAGTGCGCATCAGTTCGCCGACCTGGCGGTTGCCCGCGTTCCGCTGGGCGCGCAGCTCGTTCGCCTCGGCCTCGATCGCCCGGCGCCGCGCATCGGCCTCGCGGACGCGATCCACCGGCTCGGTCGCCTCACCCTTGCGTGCGATCGCCCGCTTGACGGCCTCGGGGTCCTCCCGAATGAGCGCGATGCCGATCATGGCCGAACCCTAGCCGGGTCGCCTGCAGCTCGCAGCCGTTCGCGCACGAAGTCCGGCGCCAGCGAGGCCAGCAGCCAACCAGCGCGGGGACCGTTGGCCCGCCCCAGGAACGCGCCGTACAACGCCGCGAAGGCCTGGGCGGGCGGCACGTTTTGCTCACGAGCGACGTCGAACACGGCCCCCTGCAGGCTGTCCCCGGTCCACGACTGACCTGCTCCATCGCCGGTCAGGCGGTCGGCCAGCGCCGCTAGGAAGGCACGCTGCTGAGCATCCAGCTCTGCGACCGTCGAAGGCAGCTCGTTGCGGACGGCCACCCGTGCGCGCTCGGGTGCGTACTCGTGCAGCCAGGCGCGCGCGGCTGTGACGCGCTCGTCCAGGATGCCGCGCTCGCGGTCCGTCAGGGCCTCGCCCTTCTCTGCTTCCACCTTGGCGGCGACGTCCGCGCCCGGGACCTGGAGCAGGAAGGCCAGATGCGCGAACGGCGGCCGATAGGCCGCCGCTTCTGCGGCGACGTCGGCGTCAACGGGCAGGCTCATCGCGAACACGCGCTCGTAATCGGGCGGGAGCTCACCGCGGAAGGGGCGGCCGGCAACCGCGGCGGCAAGCCGGTCGAACTCGTCGAAAAGGCGCGGGATGGCGTCGCTCCCGTGCGGGTCGAACTCGATGGCCTGGTTCGGCCGGGGGCGCAGGAAGAGCAGACGTAGCTGATCAGACGGCAGGACCTCGGCCATCTCGTGCGCCGCCGCGCCTCGACCGCGCGACGTGCTCATCTTCTGGCCACGGATGTTGAGGAACTCGTAGTCGACGCGAACCGGCGGCCCACGCTCGAAGACCCGCCGCGCGATGGCGTCGGCGCGGTCGCGCGAGCCGCCGGCCGTGGCAAGGTCCTTCCCGCACGGCTCGATGGTCACGCCCAGGAGGCTCCAGCGAGCTGCCCAATCCACGTTAAAGGGAAGCTTTCCGGCCCCGCCGAACGGAGCCAGGCGACCCTTTGTTCCGCAGCCGCGCGCCCACTCCACGAGATCGGGAAGGCATGAGAACGCGACCGTCTCGCCGTCCCAGTCGCTGGCGAGCGTCGTCCCGATGCGGCCGCAGGTCGGACACACCACGTGCACCGGCAGCCAGCCCGGCGGTCTCTCGACCTGGCTGACCTCGCGATAGATGTCACGGATGGCCTCGGCGCGGTCAAGGGCGATGCGGACGTAACGGTCCATGGCACCCTCGGCGTAGACCTCGCTCATCCAGTAGTAGCGGTCGGGATGGATGCCGAGGCGCTCGAAGATGTCGATGAACAGAC
>VBKA01000191.1 GCA_005879815.1 Chloroflexota bacterium | reverse complement strand
CGCAACGCCCGAGAGCGCTGCGGCCAGTTCGGGATAGTGGCGAAGCAGCACCGAACCCATCGTGTTCTCGTCGATCCAATCCATCCCTGCGCGGGTGTAAACCTCCGGCCGGTAATCGCGTGTGAAGAACCTGTCGCTCTTCAGCCGCCGGGTCGCCATCAGCATGAAGACCCGAAAGGCGGTGTCGCTGAATGCGAAGCCGTGCGGGGGTGTCTCGGCGTACATGCCGATCAGCAGATCCACGTCCTCGATCTTGTTTTCGTACACGGATCGGATCTGATCGGCCCAGGCTGGGTTGGAACTGAGGCTGTCGAAACTGCGAGCAGGCGCGAGACGAAAGAGCCGCCGGAACTGGTTATAGCGCGGCACTCCACGTTCTCGAGTGCGGAGGATGTCAGTGGCAGCCAGGTCCATCAGGCGTCCGTCCGGCCGGTGGAAATGCTGAAGGAACCGAGGATAGTTGTGCAGGGTGATGGCGCCCGGATGAGCGACTCCGAGCGAATAGATGGCATTGGCCACGGACATCTCCTGTAGACGTCGCCTCGTGTTCAGAGCCCCGACCTCCGGAAATGTGTAGGAGCCGATGACTTGATCGTTGGCCGCCGAGCGGAACGTGAATTCGTCTGGCAACAGCGGATGCATCCGATACACCGCAACGAATTCTTCCGTCAACGAGTAGGGAACGCCGTGGTGGTCGGTGAGCGATCCGGGAATCCCGTACAGCAGGTCACTGTTCCTGAGCGGGCCGCGACGCGCTCTTCCCTTCCCAAGGAGCCCATACCACGCGGCGTGCATGGCGTACACCGTTGTCGGATGGGCAATGACCGCGGGTGTCCATTCGACGGTATGGATCTTCGCCATGAGCGCGGAGTTGGTTAGCCGCGCCGTGTCATAGAGCCTCAGGTCCGACCAGCTTGGGTACTCGTGCCGCAGCCGGTCGCAGATCGCGTTGTGCTCTCGCATGAAGAGCGTGTGGAGCACGCCGAGTCCAATCCAGAAGTTGCCAGGAACATCCGACAGGTCGAGTCCGACTTCGGGATCGGTGGGCGGCAGCCCGTCCTCGTCGATCCTCAGCTTCCCGTCATCTCCCGCGCGTACCGCCGCGGCGAATCTCTCGACGCTCCCGTAGATCTGCGACGCGTCCCGCCAATGGCTATCCGCGGTCAGGAAGGTCAACGACTCGCCACCAGAAATGAGGTGCGTCGGATCCGTTTGAGTCGCCGGGATTTGCATCGGCCGCTGGGGCCAATCGTCGTCATCCGCAAGCCCAACCTTCCAGGGATGCTCGAAGTCATTCCGGCCGTGGCTCAGCCAGTCGTGGACCTCGAACTGGATCCACGCCGCAGCAAGGACGTTGAGCGTGGTGGCCGGCAGAAAACGATCTCGGGTAAGAAGCTTGCGGCTGACCGTGCGCGGGTTGGGTTGCATGATCCGCGGGGCCGTTTCAGCCGCCGCCTCTGAGGCGGGGACATTGCGCCCGAATCGGGTGCCAATACTGCCCATCAGCGGACGCTCCACGTCGTTGAATGTTCCGTCGAGCGTCCGCGCTTTCCGAAATCGCAGATCCCATGAGCGGCTGGCTGGCGGGTCCGCCAAGCCTGTATCGAACAAGTTGCGCTGTCGGAGGCGGTTGCGCAGGCCGAAGAACGTCAGGAGCGCCAGCGGAAGAGGCAGACGGTGCCAGCCAACGCGCCGATCAAGTGCTTCGGCCAGTTCGTCCACCGGCGACGTGCGTACGTGTTCAGGCATCGGGTCACCACTCGGATGTCCTTCGATAGGACACATTCTCCAACCCCGCACTACGGCGAGACTGCGGGACTGTCAGCGGGTGAGGGTCACCTTGTGCAGGCGTCGCGGGGAGTCTGGATCGCGGCCGTTGGCGAGGGCGAGGTGGTAGGCGAGGAGCTGGCACGGCACGATGGCGACCGCCGGCGAGAGCCATTCGGGGACGCCGGCCTCCAACGGAATCGCGTCCTCGGCCACCTCGCGGACTGAGGCGTCGTCAGAGATGACCAGGAGGCGCGCGCCATCCTCGCGCAAGCGTGGTAGCAGCTCGGCGAGGCCTGCGAGTGTCGGTCCGGAAACCGCCACGGCCAGCACCTGGTAGCCGGGCTCGACCAGGGCAATCGGTCCGTGCTCGAAATCCGCCGCCGAGTAAGGGTCAGACATGATGAGCGCCATCTCCTTGAGCTTGAGCGCCCACTCCCGGATGGTGGCGTAGTGGTAGCCACGGCCGATGACCGCGCATTGGCGCAGTCCCCGCAGCTCGCGTGCCGCGTGCTGCGCGTCCTGCTCGGTCTCCAGAGCACGAGCAATGTGCTCCGGAAGGGCCTCAAGCTCGGCCTCCGCTCCCCCGCCGGCGAGGGCGTCCGAGAGGAGAGCGACCACCGCCAGCTCGGCGATGTAGGTCTTGCTGGCCGCGACGGCGAGCTCAGGTCCGGCCTCGAGCGCGACGACCGTCTCGGCAGCCTCCGCCAGCGGTGAGGCGGGCTCGTTGGTGATGGCAAGGGTCACCGCACCCTGCTCGCGCGCGTCGGCGAGGACCTCGACGACATCCGGTGAGCGGCCCGACTGGCTGATGCCGATCACCAGTGCGCGGCTCACGTCCGGATGCGCCCCATACACCGACTGGACCGATGGCACCGCCAGCCCGGTTGCCAGCCCGTTCCGAATTCCCAGCACGTATTGCGCGTAGGTGGCCGCGTGGTCCGATGTGCCACGGGCAGCGAGGAACACCGCGTCGATCCCCCGCTGCTCGACCCGTCCCGCGAGCTCGCGCAGTGGCGCCCGTGCGTCGCGTACCAGTCGCTCGACGACGGCCGGACTCTGAGCGAGCTCGGAGACCAGGCTCATATGCCCGCCATGCTAGCCGCCTGACGAACCAGACACGAAGGGCCGGCCCCGAAGATCTCGGGGCCGGCCCAGCTTGCGGCGTAGGTGAGGAGACCGATCAGCGGATCTCGACGGTAGCGCCCGCCTCGGCGAGCTTCTCCTTGACCTGGTCCGCCTCTTCCTTGGTGACGCCCTCCTTGACGGCCTTGGGGGCGGCGTCGACGAGGTCCTTGGCCTCCTTGAGGCCCAGGCCCGTCAGCTCGCGGACCGCCTTGATCACCAGGATCTTGTTGGGGCCCACCTCGGTGAGGATCGAGTCGAACTCGGTCTTCTCCTCGGCCGGCGCGGCTGCCGCTCCGTCCCCACCGGTGGACGGCGCCGCAACAGCCACGGGGGCCGCGGCGGTCACGCCGTAGCGCTCCTCGAACGACTTCACCAGATCCGAGAGATCGAGGACCGTCATCTGGTCAATCGCCTCCAGGATCTCGTCCTTGCTCAAACTCTTCG
>VBKA01000190.1 GCA_005879815.1 Chloroflexota bacterium | reverse complement strand
GCGGAAGGCGACGCTGCTCGAGGTCCGTGGCAGCCAGGAAGACCATCGGTGCCAGGAAGGCCAGGTAGACAAGGGTGGCCCACAGCGAGAGCCCCGAGCGCCACGCGACCGCTCCGGCCGCAGTCGCGGCGAGCAGCGCCAGCGCGGCGGTTCGGGCTCCAGGGGGGCGCCTGCGGGCCTCGTCGGGCGGCCAAAACGATGCGACACGCTCCGCAACGGCGCCGATCACCGCAAAGACGGCCGCGGCGACGATGACCAGGGGCGTCACGGCGGCATCCTAGCCGCTGGCACGCTGCGTGCGTCCCGCTACCTCGCGAGACCCGGCAGGCGCCCGGGGACCATGGGAGGAACCACCGTGGACAAGGATCGAATCGAGGGTCCTGTCAAGGAAGGGGCCGGGAAGGTCGAGGAAGCGTGGGGCCACGCCACCAAGGACCCGGAGGCCGAGGCTAAGGGCGAGAGCCGGCAGGCCGAGGGGAAGGTCCAGGAGGGCTGGGGCCGGACGAAGGACGCGGTACGCGACGTCGCGCACGACGTAATCCACGAGGACGACCTCGACGACGACTGATCACCACTCCTGATGGCCCTGCCGGCCCACCGCCGGCGGGGCCATGGATTGCGCAGGTCGCGCCTAGCGGCCCGCCGCGTAGTCAAGCGACAGACGGGTGAGCGTCGAAACGCCCGTGCCCAACGCCCCCTTCGGATTCCAGGATCTGTCGCTGAGCAGGTAGGCCGTGCCGGCAATGTCCATGTGGACCCAGGGCACGGTCACGAAGTCGTTGATGAAGACCGCGCTCTTGATCAGGGCTCCCTCACGAGACCCGGAGTTGACGATGTCCGCATGCGCGGAGTCGAGAGAAGTGCGGTATTCGGTGGCCAGCGGCATCTCCCACAGCCACTCGCCCGTCGCGTCGCCCGCCGCCTGAACCGCCGTTCCCCACTCACGCGGCTTGGCGAAGTACGGGCTGATCAGCTCGCCGAAGGCGACGCTTGCAGCCCCGGTCAGGGTGGCGACATCGACCAGGTGCGTGGCGCCCTCGCGCTCCGCCCAGTGCAGCGCATCGATCAGGATCAGACGCCCCTCGGCGTCGGTGTTGACGACCTCCACGGTCTTGCCGTTCATCGCCTTCACGACGTCTCCGGGACGCTGGGCGTTCGCCCCCGGCATGTTCTCGACCATGGGCGCGACAGCCATCAGCGGGGTGTCAGGCGCCAGCCGGGCGACGGTTCGCGCGGCGGCGATCACGGCGGCCGCTCCCGACTTGTCGTGCTTCATCTCTTCCATGCGCTCGGGCGGCTTGAGGCTGATCCCTCCGGAGTCGAAGCACACACCCTTCCCGACGATGGCAAGCCGCCTGTCCGGGCGCTTGTCCCAGCCCGGCAGCTTCACCGCGATCAGCCTCGGCTCGTGCTCGGCGCCTTGCCCCACGCCGAGGAGTGCGTTCATGCCGAGCGCGGCCATCTCGGGAGGGCCGAGCACCTCGACGGTGCAGCCATCCGCCTCCAGCTGCCGTGCGACGTCGGCCATGCGCTCGGGAAACAGGTCGTTCGACGCACGGTTGGCCAGCGTGCGGCCGAACTCGACCCCCTCTGCGAGCAGCACCGCACGATCGACGGCCTCCTGGCTCGGTCCGCCCAGCAGGATCAGCTCCTCGACGGACCGTTTCATCGCCTCGGTGTCGCGGACGCGCCCGTAAATGCTCGTTGGCCGGTAGGTCCCCTGCTGGGCTCCGACGATCGCCGCCGCGAAGGCGTCCTCGTCCTCTCCGTCGCGAAGCCAGAGGGCGAGGGTCGTCGCGCCGCGACCCTGCAGGCGCCGAACGGCGGTGGACGCGATGCGGCGCGCTCGCCACGCCCCCCGACCGCGCCTGACGCCATTGACGAGCAGCAGCTTCTGCGAAGGCAGCGACCCGGCGTCGACCAGGGCTGTGTAATGCTCGAGGAGGTTGAACTCGCCCCAGTCGATCGCGCCGCTGATGACGCCCCCCGAGGTCGCGTCGAGGTCTGCCAGGTCGGCGGGGAACTCGCGGTCCTCGCGATAGATGGGCACGGCGAGCACGTCGGCGGAGACCGCCATAGGGCTCAAGGCAGCGGCGCGCACACGCATCCGAAGCAACCTCCGTTTCGTGGCGATCCCCCGGCGCCGGGCGGGGCCAGGCGGCATCCCATCCGGGTCAAGCGAGTATAGACCGCACCCCGACCAGGGCATCCTCGACCGCCCGCAGCGCCGATGCCGCGGCCGCGAGCGGGTTGTCGCTGGCTTTGGATCCCCCCTCCGCGATGGCCACCGCGAGGGCGATATCCGCGCGGTGCGCGCTAGGGGCCGCCGCCCGGTACCTCGCCTCCGCGGCGCGGGCCCCGATCAGGTCGTGATCGCGAATGGCGACTGCCAGCGACCGCAGCGCCGCAAGCAGGTCGCCAGTCGCCTTCGTCCAGATCGGCAGCGTCAGGAGGTCCCCGGGCCAGGCGCGAACCCGGCCAAGACTCTCTTCGGCCGCGTCGATAGCCGCCAGGGCCCGCCCGGGATCCCGCGCGTCGACCGCTGCGAACGCCTCCGCCAACCTCGTTAGCGTGGTCTCGGTGGCTCGGCGCATCGACCAGAAGGCATCCGCCGCTCCCGCACTCGTCCTCAGCTGGGCGGCGATGCTCGCCAGCTCGCCGGGTTCGAGCGTCAGGTCGGCCCCCGGTGCCGCCCTCCCCCACACCGCCAGCTCGCCGGCCAGGCGGCGGATGCGCGCATGGGCATCC
>VBKA01000034.1 GCA_005879815.1 Chloroflexota bacterium | reverse complement strand
GACTCGATGAGATGCAGCAGCAGCTGGAGCGGTCCCTCGAAGACCGTCAGGCGCACCTCGAAGCCGGTACCGCCCACCGGAAAGGCGCCTGCCTGCGCTGGCAGGATCGGGACCGGCTCGAGAGGCATGCGCTCAGCTGGCCTCATCCGCTGCATGGAGGGCCGCAGCCAGGTTCTCGTCGCCGGCTGCCACGGCCCCGTTGATGAAGCCCGCAGCTCGCCCGCTCAGACCCGCCTCGCGGGCAGCCTCGGCGGAAAGGCCCGCGTGATGCAGGAAGATCCACCACGCGCGGCCGCCGCTCTCCTCATCAGGCGAGGCGAGCCTCGCAAGCAGCCTCGGGGCGAGCCGCGCCAGCACGACCCCCGATACCCGGTGCCAGAGCCGCAGGCGTCGGCCCTTGGCAGCGTCATGCACCAGGGCCGCAGCCAGGAGCTCGCGATCGTCGATGCCCCGCTCGAGTAGGCGCCGGACGACGTCGAGCCCGTGGCGACGGTCGGCGGCCGGCATGCCGTCGAAGAGGGGCCAGGCCGTGGCGGGCAGGATGCGATGCGCTGTGGCCTCGTCGTCGGGTGTCACGCGCGCCGTCAGGTGGCTGACGAACTGGCCGACCCTATGCACCCGTCAGCACCCCCGCCAGCCCGGCGGCCCCTGCAAAGAGCCAGTCGAGCGGACTCGCTCCCGGAGAAAGGCGCGACAGGAGGACGAGGCCGAGCAGGAGCAACAGCCCGTACTGGGCCAGCTGCTGGACCTGGAGGGCGATGCGGAAGGGCAGGAAGGCCATCGCGAAGTTGTAGCCGTCCAGCGGTGGAATCGGCAGGAGGTTGAAGAAAGCGAGCGTGACGTTCAGCACGACGATCACCAGGACCAGTCGTGCGGGGTCCGAGGAGGTGCCGCCCGGCAGGGCGAGAACGCGGTAGACGACCGCGAACAGGACCGCGACCACGATGTTCGCGATGGGCCCGGCCGCGGCCACCCAGGCCATGGATCGTCGCCCGCCACGCATGGCGGCTGCGTTGACCGCCACCGGACGCCCCCACCCGAAGCCGGCAGCGATGAAGAAGATCGCGCCGAGCGGGTCGATGTGGCGCACCGGGTTGAGCGAGACCCGGCCCATGGCTCGAGGACGGTGGTCGCCCAGGAAGTCCGCGACGAGCGCATGGCTGAATTCGTGGCAGGTGATGCCTACCACCAAAGCCAGCACGATCCCGAGCAGCGTGACGAAGTCTTGCTGGACGAAGATCACGACGCCAGCTCCGGCAAGAGCTCGCGGAAGAGCGCCACCAGCCTGGCGGCGCCCACCTTGCCCATGGCGAGCACCTCTTCGTGGGTCACCTCGTGATCGACGTCCTCGGTCGCCTTATTGGTCACCAGGCTGAACCCAAGGACGCGGGCTCCGGCGTGCCGCGCCACCAGCACCTCTGGAACGGTGCTCATGCCCACCGCGTCGCCGCCCAGCGTGCGAAGCATCCGCATCTCGGCCCGGGTCTCGTAGTTCGGGCCGGAGAGCATGATGTAGACGCCCTCGCGCAGCTGGACCCCGGCGCGTCCCGCCGCGGCACGCGCCAGGCGGCGAAGATCGGCGTCGAAGGCGTCCGTCATCGGTACGAAGCGCGGACCGAGCGCTGTGAGGTTCGGTCCCACCAGCGGGTTGTCGCCGGAGAGGTTGATCGTGTCGTTGATCAGCATCACTTCGCCAGCCTCGAAGGCCGGGTTGAGGCCCCCGGACGCGTTCGTGAGCGACAGTGTGCGTGTGCCCAGCGCCAGGCAGGCGCGCACCAGGATGGTCACCTCGCGCTGCGAGTAGCCCTCGTACGCGTGCGTCCGTCCGGAGAGGACGAGGGTCGGCGTGCCAGCCGCCAGGCCGACGGTCAGCTCGCCGGCATGCCCCCCGACCGAGCCGATCGGCACGTTGGGAATCTCGCCGTACGCGATTCGCACGCGTGGCTCGGGATCGAGCAGCTCGACGACGTCACCCAGCCCGCTGCCGAGCACGATCGCCAGGCGCGGCGCCTGGAGCTCGGGCTGCTGTCGGAGGGAGTCCCGAATCGCATGCGCCGCCTGATCGATCCGCCGCTCGAGCTCCTGGCCATAGATCCCGTCCGGCAGCGCGCCCAGGCGTGCCTGCGTCACCTACATCCGCTCCAGGATGTCGCGCTTCTTGGCTTCGTATTCCTCGGGCGTGATGAGGCCCCGGTCGCGCAGTCCGGCAAGGCGCTCGAGCGTGGCCGCCAGCTCGGCGCTGCCGCCAGGCGCTGACGCCGAGGCCATTTGTGATGACTCCCCCTCTGATGTGGTGTCCTCCGGCTCGGGCGACGCGCCGACGTCTGGCGATGGCGCGCTGCGCACTGCCTGGACCTTGTCCGATCCCGCCCGGGGCGGCAGCGCCTCAGCACGCTGCATGGGAGGCGGCGCGGACGGGCGTTGGGCAGCCGGTCGTGCCAGGTCCGGCCGCTCGAGCAGCTCCTTCTGGTTCATCATCGAGATCTTGAACTGGATGGCGTCGGCCATCATCGGGAAGTCTTCGACGGCCCCTGGCTCGTCGGAGGCGGTCATGATGTCCAGGTGGCCGTACCGGAAGATGCGGCCCAGCCAGCTCTGGGACAGATGCGCGTCGTTGATCTTCTCCAGGCTCGAGTCGGTCATCGCCTTGTTCAGCACACCCTCGGCCTTGATGATCCGCCGGGTGGTGACCAGGTACTCCTGGTTCTGCCAGCCCCAGACCACCAGACCGATGCGGGCGAGCGAGCCCAGCAGCACCACGACGGCGACGATCTGCAGCGGCGCCTGGAATCCGGACGGGGTCGAGGTTGACTGCCAGATCAGGATTGCGAGCGCCAGCACCGCCAGAACGACGAAGAGCCAGACCTGGGCGAGCACCGCAAACCAGTGCTGGCGGGTCTCGAAGACGATCTCCTCCCCGCGGCTCAACAGGTTCCGGGCGTAACTCATGCGCGCTCCGCTCTGCGACCCGTCTCGGATGGCTCAGGCCCGAGGGTGCGACCGCGCGTAGACCTCGCGCAGCCGTTCACCGGTCAGATGCGTGTAGAGCTGGGTGGTGCTGATGCTAGCATGGCCCAGCAGCGCCTGGACCACCCGCAGATCCGCTCCTCCCTCGAGCAGATGGGTCGCGAAGCTGTGCCGGAAGGTGTGTGGCGTGACGCGCTCAGGAATCCCAGATGCCCCCGCCCAGCGCTGCACGATGCGCCAGACCGTTTCACGGCGCAGCCGCCGGCCCCGTCGGCTGATGAACACCGCCTCGGTCGGGCGACCCGCGGTCCACTCCTGACGGGGACCGCTGAGGTACCGATGCAGCCGGTCGCCCGCCGGTTCGCCCATCGGCACTCGGCGCTCCTTGTTTCCCTTTCCGATCACCCGCAGCTGGAGATTGGGCAGGTCGAGCCGGTCGAGGTCCAGCCCGATCAGCTCGCTGACCCGCAGGCCGGACGCATACAGCAGCTCGAGGATTGCCGCATCGCGCAAGCCGATGGCGTCGCCGAGCGGGGCCTCGAGGATCGCCGCGACCTGGTCCGGGGCGAGCACGTCGGGCAGATAGCTCCCCGTGCGCGGCGCGTCGAGAAGTGTCGCAACATCGCGCGTGGCCGCCCCCTCGCGCAGCGCGAATCCGTAGAAGCTGCGAATGGCTGCTGCCTTGCGAGCAAGGGTCGATCCACGGCGCCCGGCGCCGCGCAGGCCGGCCAGGAAGCGGCGAGCCGGAGCGGGGTCGCTCCGCCACTGCTCGCCGCGCAGGCTCGACGCGAACTGGGCAAGGTCGCGGCGGTAGGCGTCGATGGTCAGCGGCGAGAGACCACGCTCCACGCGCAGCTCGAGGAGGAAGGCATTCACCACGCCGCCGAACCGTGGCCCTTCGACGGCTGTGGCCTGCGCGGTCATGAGCCGGCCGCCCGCAGCAGCGCCTCTGCCGTGGCTCGTGCCTCCTGTCCCGCGCCCTCGCCGGCCAGCATCGCCGCCAGCTCGTCCGCGCGCTCGGTCGTGTCGAGGATGCGCGCATCGGTGTAGGTGCGCCCCTCTTCAACCCGCTTCCCGACGTGGACGTGGACGTCCGCGAAGGCCGCCACCTGGGGCAGGTGCGTCACGCACAGCACCTGGTGGAACGTGGCGAGCGAGCGCAAGCGCTCACCCAGCGGTCCAGCGTTCCGACCGCCCACTCCGGCGTCGACCTCGTCGAAGATGAGGACCGGCGTCTCGTCTGCCGCCGCGAGGACCACCTTCAAGGCCAGGCTCAGCCGGCTCGCCTCGCCACCGGACGCGATGCGCGCCATCGGCCGCGGAGGTTCGCCGGGATTGGGAGCGAACCGGAACTCGACATAGTCGGCACCGCTGGGCCCGACCTCGGTGGGTCGCACGTCGATGTCGAAGGCGTCGCCTGGCAGGCCGATGGGCGGCAGCTCGGCGTTCACCCTGTGAGCCAGGCTGGCCGCCGCCGCGGTGCGGGCGTCGTGGATCTTCGCGGCCGCGGCCTCCAGCTCCCCCCGCGCCCGCTGCTCCTCGATCCCCAGCTCCTCGCGCAGCGTGTCCATGTGCTCAAGGCGAGTCAGCTCGGCCGCGGCCTCGCGACCGAAGGCCACGATCGCCTCGATCGAGTCGCCGTACTTGCGCCTCAGGTCGTAGATCAGCCCCAGCCGCTCCTCCATCACCGCGCGTTCTCCCGTGTCGACCTGCACCTGCCCTCCGAGCGCGGCCGCATCCCGGGCCAGCTCGGTTGCCTCGGCCACCAGGGCGGCTCCGCGCGCCGCGAGCGCGGTGAAACGCTCGTCGTGGGCCGCAGCTGACTCCAGCTGGGCGAGTGCCGAACGCATCCCGTCGAGCGCACCCCCGTCGTGTTGCAGGGTCCTGACCGCATCGCCCACCGAGCGCACGATCGCCTCGAGGTGCTGGACCGACTTCACCCGCGCAGCCAGGGACACGTCTTCGTCCGGCTGCAGAGCCGCCGCCTCGATCTCGCGCGCTTGGTGGCGGAGGAGCTCGGTCCGACGTTCGAGCTCCCTGGGATCCATCACCAGCTCGCCGGCGCGGGCCGCGGCGGCGCGCCACGCTCGCCACGTCTCCCCAACGGCCACGACGAGGTCCATGTGCCCCCCGAAACGGTCGAGCAGGGCGCGCTGACGCTCCGCGGCGAAGAGGCGCTGGTGCTCATGCTGGCCGTGGATCTCCGCGATCCGGCCGCCGAAGGCGGCGAGCGCGCCGACGGTCACAGTCCGATCGTTGACCCGCGCCAGCGATCGCCCATCAGCGGTCACCTCGCGGCTCACGATCAATGACCCGTCACCGAGATCCACGAGCTCGTCGAGCGGGTCCTGGGGATCGCGAGGGACGTCGTCGAAGATGGCCTCCACGCGCAGGGCGGCGGATCCGCTGCGCACCAGGTCGCTCGTGCCGCGTGCTCCAAGGGCCAAGGCCAGCGCGTCCACGACGAGCGACTTGCCGGCGCCGGTCTCCCCGGTGACCACCACCAACCCGCGGCCCAATGCGAGGCGAACGGACTCGATCACCGCCAGGTTGGTGACAGCCAGCTCGATCAGCGCCATCGGTCAGTAGGGAAGCAGCGACGCCTTGGTGCGCAGGAGCTCGTAGAAGGGGGTGCTCCCCTCGGGCTCCAGCAGGCGCAGCGGGATCGGCAGGGCACGCACCTCCACGCGCTCGCCGGAACGCATGGGCAGGTCGGTCTGCCCGTCGATCGAGATGATGGCGCCTTCGTGGCTCTCGCGCAGCGTCAGGCGCACCTCGTGGCGCTCGCCTGCGACCACGCTGTGCAGCGGCGACAGGTAGCCGGCGACCGGGGTGATGATCACGTTCCTCAGGCGCGGGTCCAGCACCGCGCCGCCGGCACTGAAGGAGTAGGCGGTCGAGCCGGTCGGCGTAGCCACCACCACGCCGTCAGCGACGTACGTGGCGAGGTGGCTGCCGGATACCTCGACCTCGACCTGGATCATCCGGACCCGCGAGCCCCGCGTCACTACGACTTCGTTGAGGCAGGCGTGCGTCTCGCTTGAGCCGTCGGCGCGGATGACGGTGGCGGAGATGCGGAACCGTTCTTCGATGCTGTACTGGTCCGCGACGACCTGGTCGAGCGTGCGCTCCAGGTCGGCCGTCTCGACCTTCGCCAGGAAGCCCACCCGACCCAGGTTCACCCCCAGCGCGGGCACCTCGCTGTCACCAATGGCTCGCGCGGTCCGCAGGAAGGTGCCGTCGCCTCCCAGCACGCAGATCAGGTCGGTCCCGGGGCAGGCGGCGCGGATCCCGTCGGCATCGTCCGCGGATGAGCTCCACGCCTCGACGCCATGGCCGGAGCACCATGACTCGGCGCGGGTGAGCGTCTCGCGAGCGGCGTCGTTATCGAGGTTGAGCGAGAAGCCGATGCGCAGGAGCTCGCCCATCAGGCCTCCGCGTCGGTCGCGTCCGTGACGGGTTCGGGCAGGGAGACCACCGTGGCCTTGGATGGCATCGCTGCGGGCGGCAACCGCTCGGCGATCTCCTCGAGCCTGCGGCGCAGGGCCACCAACTCTGTGGCGACGTCCGACTCGGCGACCGCCGCATAGGAACGGTCCAGGCCAGCCGCGATGAGGGCCCGCATCAGGCTGGACGGTGACACGCCGCGCGCGTGCGCCGCTGCCTCGACCCGATCGAGAAGCGCGTCGGGCATGCGCAGCGAGACGATCTGCCGCATCGTGTCCGGCGACGGCTCGTGACGAATCGCCGCGTCGACCGCCTCGAGGCCCTCGAAGACGCTCAGCTGCTCCCCGTTCGCGGCCCGCTCCCTCCGCTTCACGTACTGCATCGTAGTACGCGAGTGGGTCAGACCGATGGCTCGAAGAGCGCGTCGACCGCTCCCCGCCAGGGTCCTGGCGGACTCCCGGCGTCGCTTGAGGGAGGCTCGAGCAGGGCGAGGAACTCGGAGTTGCCGGCGCTACCCAA
This sequence comes from Chloroflexota bacterium, assembly GCA_005879815.1. GTDB lineage: Bacteria > Chloroflexota > Limnocylindria > QHBO01 > QHBO01 > CF-82. The sequence continues at coordinate 4,961 of VBKA01000034.1, read as the reverse complement.
GATCGGCGATCGGATCGCTCGCGCTGGCGCAAGCCCGGCGCTGCCCGCCGCGTCCCCGAACTCGAGCAGCACCCTCCGATGGACGGCCGGATCGCGCACCACGCCGCCGCGCGGCACCGCCTCGCGCCCGGCCTCGAACTGCGGCTTGACGAGGGCGATCACGCGACCGGTCGGTGCCAGAAGGCCCCTGACCGCGGGCAGCACCAGCGCCAGCGAGATGAACGACAGGTCCAGGGTCGCGAGATCCACGGCTTCGGGCAGGCTCTCCAGCGCGCGAAGGTTGGTGCGGTCCATCACCACCACACGAAGATCGGTGCGGAGGCGCTCGATCAGCTGTCCGCGCCCGACGTCGATCGCGTATACGGTTCTGGCGCCGCGCTCGAGCAGCACGTCGGTGAAGCCCCCGGTGCTTGCGCCGGCATCCAGGCAGGCGAGCCCGCGGGGATCCAGGCCAAACGCGTCAAGCGCAGCGGCAAGCTTCTCACCCCCGCGCGACGCCCACCGCGGCCCAGGCACCGAGACCAGCTCGACATCGGTGGCAACCAGCTGTCCCGGCTTGAGCCCGCGCGTCCCCGAACCGGGCAGCACCACAGCGCCAGCCATCAGCAGCGACTGCGCCTCCGCGCGCGAGCGTGCCATGCCGCGCTCCACGAGCAGCTGGTCGAGACGAACCCGAGACACCCGGCCGCTGCCAGCCGCGACGGCCGCCTAGGCGGCGCTGATCCTGGAGCGACTCCTGCTTGCGCCGCTCGCCGCGGCTCGCTCGCCGCGCATCACGCCCAGCGCCTCTCGGATCTGCGCAAGGATGCCGGGCAGGTCGATCCGCTGCTGGGCGCGCAGCTCACCAACGGCGCCGTGGTGCACGAAGCCCTCCGCGAGGGCGATCTTGAGCAGCGGGACGTGCAGTCCGGCTCGGTTCAGGGCGTCGAGCACGCCATCGCCGAAGCCCCCCATCGCGGCAGACTCCTCGGCGGTGACCACCAATCGTTTGCCGGACGCCTGTTCACCGAGAAGCGCCTCATCGAGGGGCTTCGCCCAGCGGGCGTTGACCACCGTCGCCTCCAGGCTGTCCTCCGCCGAGAGCGCCTCGGCCGCAGCCAGCAGGCGCTGCACGATCGGTCCAAAGCCCACCAGCAGCAGGTCATCGCCGGTGCGCAGCACCTCGCCGCGGCCAACCTCCAGGGCTTCTCCCTGCCGGTCCGGCAGGTCCTCGCCGGCGTCGCGCGGGTAGTGGACGCTCATCGGACCTGGATGCGCCAGGGCGGTGACGACCATGTCGCGCAGCTCCTGCTCGTCCTTGGGCGAGCCGATCGCGAGGTTCGGGAGGGAGCGCTGCGCCGAGAGGATGAACATTCCCTGGTGGCTGGTGCCGTCCTCGCCGACCAGGCCGGCGCGGTCGATCGCCAGGAACACGGGCAGGTCGTTCTGGCAGACGTCGTGGACGAGCTGGTCGAAGGCGCGCTGGCTGAAGGTCGAATACAGGGCGACTACCGGCCGCTGGCCGGCCAATGCCAGGCCAGCCGCCATGGTCACGCTGTGCTCCTCCGCGATCCCCACGTCGAAGAAGCGGCGGGGGTAGTGCTCTCCAAAACGAGACAGCCCGGTCCCTGTGGGCATCCCGGCTGTGATGGCGCAGATGCGTTCATCCTGCGCGGCGAGCCGCACCAGCTCCTCGACGAAGGTCTGGGTGTAGCTCTTGGGCTTGCGCGACGCACCAGAGGTCACCGGCAGCGGTTCCTCCGTGGGATCGATGAGGCCCAGGTCGATGGGCGGCAGGCTGGCGCCGTGGAAGCTGATGCTGTCCGCCTCCGCCGGTGCGTAGCCCTTGCCCTTGATCGTCTTCACGTGCACGACGACGGGGCCGCGGAGATGAAGCGCCTGCTCGAATGCCTTCTCCAGCTCGGGCAGGTCGTGTCCGTCGAGGACGCCGATGTAGGTGAGCCCGATGTCCTCGAAGAAGCCGACCTTGGCCCAGCTGCGCTTGAAGCCCTCCTTGGCCCAGGCGAGCACGTCAAAGAGCGGCTGGCCGATCACCGGAATACGGCTGATGGTGCGCTTCGACGCCTCCTTGGTCTCCTGGTAGGCGCGCGTCAGCCGCAGCTTGTTGAGGCGGGTGGAGAGGCCGCCCACCGAGCGGCTGATGCTCATCTCGTTGTCATTGAGCACGATCAGCATCCGCTGCTTGGTCTGGCCGAGATGGTTGAGTGCCTCGAGGGTCAGGCCGCTCTGCATGGCAGCGTCGCCCACGCACACGGCGATGCGCTGGGCGCGGCCCGGATCGGCGGGCCGCAGGAGGTCGCGCGCCGCGGCCAGCCCCACCCCGATGCTGACCCCGGTCCCCGCGTGGCCACCGTCGAAGACGTCGTGCTCGCTCTCGCTGCGTCGCGGGAAGCCGCCGACGCCACCGGTCTGCCGCAGCGTATCGAAGCGGTCCCAGCGGCCCGTGAGCAGCTTGTGGGCGTAGGCCTGATGCCCGGTGTCCCATACGATCCGGTCGCGCGGGGAGTCCATTACGCGGTGCAGGGCGAGCGCGATCTCGACGGCCCCCAGCGAGCTCGCCAGGTGCCCGCCGGTGTGCTGGACGGTGCGGATCATCTTTCCCCGCAGCTCCGCGGCGAGCTGTTCGAGCGCCGCATAGTCGAGCGCGCGCAGCTGCGCCGGGTCATGGATCGTCTCTAGAAGGGTCACCGATGGCACTCTCCGGGATCGGTTCGCGGCCGAGTATAGACCGATGCCCGCCGCCTCCCATTCGGACGATTCGGCTACGACCGGCGTCACCGCATGCTCAGGCGAGCTCCTTCTCGAACCAGTTGGAGCCGCGGATGCGGGGCGGGCTCACCCTCGGCCTGGCTCGGCCGGGGCCTCGCCCACGTCGACGGCGCGCGCCGAGGCGCCGGCTCGTCGGCCGAGTTCGCTGATCGTCAGCTCGGCGGCGCGCAGGCGTTCCTCGCAGGCGGCGTGGATCCGAAGTCCGTCCCGGTACAGCGCGATGCTCTCCTCCAGGCCAACGCTCCCAGCCTCGAGTGCCGCCACGATGCGTTGCAGCTCTGCGACCAGCTCGTCGAACGGTCGTTCCGCGAGCTCGGCGTCGCTGATCCCTGGCTGCTCGCTCAATGCAGGAGCTCCTCACCGTCGTCGCTGCGCGCCTCCTCGACCCGCGCGCCGAGCAGGCCGCGAGCCACGACGACTTCGAGGCGCGCCCCCACCGGCGCCTGCGCCGGCTCGCGGACGATGGTGCCGTCGGCGAGGCGCGCTACGGCGTAGCCGCGGGCCAGAGTGGCGGCGGGCCCCAGGGCTCGGAGCCCGTCGCGCACGCCATCCAGGGTGGCGCGGTGCCGCTCGACTCGTGCGCTCAGGGCGCGGTGGCCGCGATCGACGAGGTCCGCGGTCCGCTGCCTGGCAGCTCCCAGGTCAGGCTCCCAGCTCACCAGCGCGCGCGCTTCCGCGGTGAGCTGCCGCCGCCGCTCCGCGGTGCGTGCGAGGAGCGCGCTCGACGCGCGATCCCGGAGGCGGTCGAGGATCGCGGGCAGCTGTGTCCCGTCGGGAACGGCCAGCTCGGCGGCAGCGGACGGCGTTGGAGCGCGCACGTCGGCCACGAAATCGGCGAGCGTCACGTCGCTTTCGTGCCCAACCCCGACCACGACCGGAACGGGAGCCGCCACCAGGGCAAGTACCACGCGCTCGTCGTTGAACGCCCACAGGTCCTCGAGTGAGCCGCCGCCGCGCGCCAGGATGACCAGGTCGATGCCACGCTGCGCGAAGATGCGCTTCAGGGCCGCGACGACGGCGGGCGAAGCCGCCTCGCCCTGGACCACGGTCGGCGAGAGGACGAGCTCGACGAGCGGGTAGCGGCGGCGAATGACGTTGCGAATGTCCTGCCATACGGCACCCACCGGAGAAGTGACCACCCCGATCCGCCGCGGCCAGCGCGGCAGCGGCCGCTTGCGGTCCTCGTCGAAGAGGCCCTCCGCGGCCAACCGAGCACGGAGCGCCTCGTAGCGCGTATGCAGGTCGCCGGCCCCCGCCGCCGTGAGGGATTCGACGTAGAGCTGGTAGATGCCCTGCGGCTCGTAGGCGCGCACCCGGCCGTGGCAAATGACCGCCATCCCGTGCTGTGGCCGCACCGCGGAGCGCGCGAGCTCCTCGCGGAAGATAACGGCCCTGACCTGCGCGCCAGCGTCCTTCAGGGTGAAGAAGCAGTGGCCCGAAGGCGGAAACGAGGGCGTGGAGATCTCCCCCGCGACCCAGATGTCGGCCAGCGCCAGGTCTCCGTCGAGCAGCGCCCGAACGCGGCGGTTGAGGTCCGTGACGCGCAGGATGCGGGGCGGGAGCGCGTTCGCCAGCCACAGCGTCGGCCGCTCGGGTGCGAAGTCAGCCATCTGCGCCGGACGCCATCGGTCAATCCTAGACCCGGGTGACGTACTCGCCGTTTCGGGTGTCGACCCGAATCGTGTCGCCCTCGGTGACGAAGAGCGGGACCTGAACGACCAGTCCGGTCTCCAGGGTGGCGGGCTTCTTGGCCCCCGTCGCGGTATCACCGGCAAAGCCCGGTTCGGTGCGGGTCACCCGCAGGTCCACCGTGAGCGGCACGTCGACGCCCAGCACCTCTCCGTCGTGGGTGGAGACGAAGACATCGGTGTTCTCTTTAAGGTAGAGCCGATCGTCGCCGATCATCGCCTCGCCCACCGCGATCTGGTCGTACGTCTCGGTGTCCATGAAGTGGTAGACGCCACCGTCGTGGTAGAGGTACTGCACCTTGCGCTGCTCTACGCGCGCCCGCGGCCAGCGCGTGCCCGCCTGGAAAGTCCGCTCGACGATGTCGCCCTTGCGCACGTTCTGCAGCTTCATGCGCACCTGCGCCGAGCCGCGCGCCATCTTGATGTGGGTCCAGTCCAGGACCTTCATCAGCTGCCCGTCGAGCTCGATGATGACGCCCTTCTTGACGTCACCGGTACTGATCA
>VBKA01000189.1 GCA_005879815.1 Chloroflexota bacterium | reverse complement strand
CACGTCGCATGTGGTCGCCGTCATCGTCCTCGTGGGTATCGTGCTCGTGGTCGTATTCGTGGGCGCAGTCCTTGGCGCACTCGTCCGGCGAACCGTTTGGGCGCGACGATCCTGACCCACGCCAGAACTGCCGATAGGAGCTTCCCGACTCGGGCATCCTGGGTATGCGACACAAGCCGACGAGTCCACCAACAGTGCGTCCCGATGGCCACGGTCCCTGGTGACCACGTTCGCAGGGATGGCAGTTCTCGTGGTCCTCGTTGCGCTCGGCGGCGAGGTTGGGGGAGCCATCGCCATCGTCGTCGGACTTGCCCTCGCGGGCGCGGCGATCTGGTGGGGTACTCGCACGGGAAGAACCGACGCCCACGCCATTCGCGCCTACGAGGAGGATGGTGCGCCGTTGCCCCGACGCATCACGCGCAAGATGGACCGATGGCGACGACGGCATCCTGGCGAGCACCAGCCATGGGAACGGCCATCCTGAATCTCGCGCTGCCGCTCCACGCTCCCGGATCGGGCATCATGGGACGGCTGGAATACCACTCGCTTCTTCGCGGGCGAACACCGACGATGGTCGCTCGGCAGGAGAGAACCGCTCGCCACCCAGTTCGCTCGGCGGCACTAGCGGGGCTGGGGTTCGGTCTTCTCATGGCGACGTGGTGCCGCGCTGAGGTTGGGGGCCAGGCGCACTTGTCGGACTCGCGTCTGGTGTGCTCTTTGGACCGCTTGTCGTGTGGCTAACCGTGCGCCGCGTTCGGAGCGGTCGCAAGTGAGCACGCCATAGCTGCCGCTCGGCACGCCGCATCGGGCAACCGGGCGGGTTCGCGACAGCAAGCACTCGCTCGCCGATCAGCTTCGCTCGGGCGCAGGATCCGGCATTATGTGCGGGTGGCGCGCGTCGATCAGGTGCCGCGACCGGACTGGTTCCCGCGGATTGAGCTTCCGGTGGCGATGGCCCTGCTCGCGGTTGTCCTGACCGAACCGCTGTACACGCAGAACCGCGTTGCGCTGGGCATTGGTCTCGTTGCTGCAGGCGGATCGTGGGCCTGGCTCTGGTGGCGGACGGGCCGCGACCGCGGCTACCTGCGATGGCAGGCGAACGTGTCCGTCCCGGTTCGCCGCTTCCTGACACTCCGCCCGGCAGTCCGTCGTCTGAATGACGAAGCCTGGGCGGAGCGGTACGCCGATCACCAGCGACGGGCGAGCCTCCATCTGATGGTCCCTGTCGGTCTGCTCATGACAGCAGCCGGAGTGGGGAACCTGATCGCTGCCGTTGTGGGCTGACGCGTAGGCGCCGATGGCGAGCGCTCGCTAGTGCAAGCGACTGACCAAGGCGAAGCCCGATCTCGCGCGCCCGAACTGCCGCTCGGCGCTGTCGGATCGGGCACGATGTGCGGGTGAATCGAGATCGCGAGAACAACCACTGGGCCAAGCTCCAAACCCTCGCACGCAGGCCCGCCGTCGTTGTCGCCTTCCTCGCGTACGTCGCCTTTGTAATCGTGTCATCCATCTGGCAGGTAGTAACGGCGTCAAATGCGTGGGGGCGCGCCGCTCTCGTTGTCCTGGCCGGACTGGCATGGTTCGGCTCCGGCGTACTCCTGGTTCTCGGCGCGGCTGCCCGCACGCGCGATCGACCGCCCGAGTGGTGGCCCCGCGAGGGCCTGGCTGGACGCTTCCGTGCGCATCGACAACGGCAGCCGTAGCAACGGTCGCGCCCGAACTGCCGCTACGCGCCCCGCTCGCCGAACTGTTCCGGCAAGGTGACGCCAAAGCGTTGGTGCAACCTGTCCAGGTCCTCGCGGTCTTTCTCCGTTGGCTCGTATCCGTCGTGGTGCACAACCTGAAGGTCGGGGGTCAGACAGCCAACGGGGGTGCCGGCGACCGTCCCGGAGGTGAAGCCCGAAGCTGGGTAGGCGCAGCCACCACCGCCCGGGCCCGCGTTGGCCTGCCATCCCGTTCCGCGCTCGTCGAACGTCACAGGGTGGAGGTCTACCTGGCGGCCATCGCACGCTCGAAGTACGAGGCGAGTCGGGAGGTAATCCTCGGCAGCTCCGTAGCCGAGCTGCTCGAGGGTCGAGATCACGGTGCCGACGTCGACAAGCGGTACGACGATGTCGAGGTCGTCGTGGACTCGGTGTTGCGAACCGAGGAGCGCGTCGACACCCCAGCCGCCGTCGAGCCACAGCCGTACTCCGCGCTGGGTGAGCGATTCGACCACTCGCAACACCTCTTCGCCGGTGACCATCGCGCAATTCTGACCGACAATCGGAACGCCAGAACTGCCGCTCGCTCGGGCCGTTCCGACCGGGGCAAGATGTGCTCATGGCCAACGAGGAGTACCGCGTCGAGCGGCCGCTGCTCACGACCCGGGTGTTCCACGGGGGTCAGGGGCGGCTCGACCCCGCCTCGGACTTACCATCCGCCGTCGACCCGGCAGGCGTCTACCAACGATGGCGCGAGTCGGTGGGGTCGGATGTCGATGATGCGGAGGTCGAGTTGGTCTCCGGCTTGTTCACCGACGAAGTCCAAGGTCCACTTGGCGGGCCACTGACCTTCGAGCGGCGCGCCGCTTGGGTTGTCTTCGGCGCTTACACGGTCGACCGCTGGCCCGGCAGAGGCCACCCGCCGCGCACTCAGTCGCGCTACCGAGTCGAGCGAGCGTCTGTCTACGACGCCCACACGGGTGAGTACCTATCGGGCTACATGAGCGCGACGCCGCTCGTGTAGGCGGGCCAGAACTGTCGCTCCGCGTCCGACGATAGGGCACCATGTTCGGATGAACGATCACGAGGGGTGCTCGCGCAACGCTGCGGCCTGGCTCTGGGGTGTCTTCTTCTTCGTTTGCATGGCAGCCGCCGCAGCTTCGTTGATCCGGGGCCCCGGACCGCTCGGCGTTCGAGTGCTCGTGGGAGTCGTGCTGGCCTCGCTGCTGGTCATCATGCTGACCGGCGCGCTCAACCGACCCACGGAGTCGTGACCCAGTACAGAATTGCCGCTCGGCCCGCCCTCATGGAGCAATATGTGCGGACCAGATGCGATGACATGGATGACGCATGGCCATGGACGAGGATGATCTTGAGTCGTTCGGAACGACCCTTGAGAGACCGACGCGAGCACGCACCCATGCAGCCATGCTCGCGTGTGCCACTGTCGTCGCAATCGCTGCCGTAGTTGTGGCAATCGCTTCCGCAATCATCGCTTATCAAGAAGCACAACAAACGAGGTTCCAACGCCAACAGGATTGCGTTGCGAAGCTCTTCGCGTCTTTTCCAACCTTTCCGAACGACCTCGCGAGGACGCAACAACAACAGGTCGACCAGGCTCGGCGTCGGTGCTATGGCCTGCCGCCTACGGCGACCATCACGGCTCCCAAACACGCGACCGCTACGGCCCCTAGATGATCACGCCGAACTGCCGCGCGGCGCCGGCGGATCGGGCACCATGTGCGCGTGCCAGAGGCTCAGCGCCACTCGGTCTCCCGCCGGCTGGGGGCCGTTCTTCTCCGTGCGCCGTATGGATCGGCGGCGGCAACAGCCGTCGCGTTGTTGCTGGTGTTGTCAGCTTTCACGACCACGCTCAACCGGGAATCAACTAATCCTTGGCTCGATTGGGTGGTGTTGGCCTTGGCCGCGTACACAGTGCTGGCCTCACTCATTCTTGTGCCGAAGATCGTTCTTCCTCGCGCTCGGCCGCCACAGTCGAACGAACGCGTTGCCCTGATGCGGTGGTCATTCGCCCTTGCTGCCTTTCCCTTCGGCCTCGTCGCATGGGAGCTGGGGGGCGCACGATTGGGCGCTGGGTGCCGAGACGTTGGTGAGCGTCGTCCTGCTGGTGCTCACGGCAAGAATGCTTCGAGCCAACCCAGCTAGTCCGTAGCGCAGAACTGATGCGATGAAGGAGCGGGGCCTCCGCTCCCCGTGAAGCTCCGAGTCGTTGGAGACTCGGGGTTCTCACACCAACACCTCTCGAAGAGGAGGAGGCCCCTATGGATCGACAGTACGTCGGTATCGACTTCCATCGTCGCC
>VBKA01000188.1:3101-9064 GCA_005879815.1 Chloroflexota bacterium | reverse complement strand
GACAGGCATCGAGTCCGAGTCCCTGGCCGCCGTGCAGGGCAAGGCCTGACATGGCGCTGCTCGAGCTCGACAGCCTGACCAAGCGCTTCGGCGGCCTCGTCGCCGTCAACGATGTGAGTTTCGACATCAGCCAGGGCGAGATCGTCTCGCTGATCGGCCCCAACGGCGCCGGCAAGACGACGGCATTCAACTGCGTGACCGGTCTGTTCCCGCTCACCGGCGGTGACGTCCGCCTGGACGGGGTGTCGATCGCCGGGTTGCCACCGCACCGTGTGCTGCGCCTCGGCATCGCGCGGACGTTTCAGAACATCCGGCTGTTCTCGTTCATGACCGCCGTGGACAACGTGATGGTCGGCGCCCACTGGTGGATGAAGGCGCGTGTGTGGGATGGCGCTCTGCGCACTCCGCGCTCGCGCAACGAGGAGCGCGAGGTGCAGGGGCGTGCGTTCGACCTGCTCGACCAGTTGCGGCTCGCCCGATACGCGGGCTCATACGCGCGAGAGCTGCCGTATGGACTGCAGCGCCGCCTGGAGATCGCCCGCGCTCTCGCCACGCAGCCACGCCTCCTGCTGCTCGACGAGCCGGCCGCCGGCCTGAACCCCCAGGAGAAGAACGAGCTCATGGCGCTCATCGCCCGGCTGCGCAGCGAAGGCCTGACGATCTTCCTGATCGAGCACGACATGCGAGTCGTCATGGAGGCGAGCGATCGCATCGTCGTGCTGGACCACGGCGAGAAGATTGCCGAGGGCAAGCCCGCGGAGGTGCGCGCCGACCCGCGCGTCGTGGAGGCATACCTCGGCAGCGGCGCCAGCCAGGAGATGCACGGCGCATGAGTAGCGTCGCAGCGGTCGGACCGGAGAGCAGCGGTGGCACCGCCCCACCGCCACGGAAGCCGCCGGTTCTGGAGATCGTCGGCGCGGATGTGTTCTACGGTCGAGTGCAGGCGCTGCACGGTGTATCGCTGGAGGTCGGCGAACGCGAGATCGTGGCGCTCATCGGCAGCAACGGCGCGGGCAAGACGACGACCCTGCGCCTGATCAGCGGGCTCAACCGTCCGGCCAGCGGCGAGGTGCGCCTGCGCGGACAGGCGATCCACACGCTCGGCGCCGAGAAGATCGCACGCCTCGGTATCGGCCATGCGCCCGAGGGCCGCCGGCTCTTCCCGCGGATGACGGTGCGCGAGAACCTGCAGATGGGCGCCTTCGCGCGACGCGACCGCGACGGCGTGTCGCAGGATTTCGGGCGCGTGTACAGGCTGTTTCCGCGGTTGCGCGAGCGGCAGACGCAACTAGCCGGCAGCCTCAGCGGCGGCGAGCAGCAGATGGTCGCCATCGGTCGCGCGCTGATGAGCAGGCCGTCCATCCTGCTGCTCGACGAGCCGTCCCTGGGGCTGTCCCCCATCCTCGTCGACGCCATCTTCGAGGTCATCAACGAGATCAACACAGCGGGGACGACGATCCTGCTGATCGAGCAGAACGCGCTGCTCGCCCTCAAGACCGCCGCGCGCGGATACGTGCTGGAGAACGGCCGCATCGCCCTGTCCGGACCGGCTTCGGACCTGCTCACGTCGCCCGACGTGCAGCGCGCGTACCTCGGGATGTAGGGATGCACAAACCGGTGAGGGGCGGGAGCCGCGAGCTGATCGGCTGGTCCGAGGGCACCCGGCTGCGCGGCACGCGGCAGCCGGGTGCGTCGGTGTCCCGCCGCGTGGTGGCAACGGCGCTCGGCGTCGCACCCAAGGCACTGGAGCCGCTCGATGCCGAAACGCTGCGCACAGCACTGCGCCATCTGCGCGAGCTCGAGGTGCGCGCCGACACGCTCGCGGAACAGGCGGCCACCGACGACCTCACCGGCGCGCTCCGGCGCGGCACCGGCCTGGCCATGCTGCAGCGCGAGCTCGATCGGGCGCGCCGGACCCGAGGACCTGGCACGATGGTCGCGTTCATCGACGTCGACGGGCTCAAGCGAGTCAATGACGCGGAAGGGCACCCGGCCGGCGACCAGCTGCTGCGCGACGTGGTGGCCGCCATCCGCGAGCGGGTGCGCTCGTATGACCTGGTGATCCGCTACGGCGGCGACGAGTTCGTGTGCGTCTTGACCGATGCCACGCCGGCACAGGCGGACAAGACCATCGACGACATCCGACATTTCATCGAGATGCGCACGGCAGGGCACACGATCAGCGTCGGCCTCGTTGCCGCGCGCGAGACAGACGACGCGGCGCGCGTGGTGGGGCGCGCCGACGCGGCGCTGTATCGAGTCCGCCGTTCCTCAAAGGTTCCGCGCGGCGATAAGGCCTAACGCCACCGCGGCTGCCAGCACGAAGATCCCGTACTCGGCGATGGACGTCCAGTGGTTGCGCCTTGAAGTGACCAGCACGCCGAGTTCGCCGCGCAGCCCGTACCAGAGCACAAGCAGCGCGGCTGCCCGCAGTCCCGCGTTGCCGGTTGCGGTGGCCACCGGCAGGGTCACCTCGCCGATGATGAGCCCGACCACGGCCGAGGCCAGCAGCGCCCGTATCACCCCGATGCGCTCCGTGCGCAAGCCGTCGATGCTGACCAGCAGCGCCACCGCCGCGACCAGGCCGGCGCGCTGCAGGGGCGGCAGCACGGGTGATGATGCGGCCACCAACACCGGGGCCAGCACGGCCACACCGGCCGCGTCGCGGCCGAACCGGGTGGCCCAGCCTTCGCGCCCTGTGACGCGACGGCCGGCGAGGTGAGGAACGCCTCCGATCACGATCGCAGCCACCACACCTGCCGCCAGCCGGACCGCGATCGGGGTGACCCCGGCGAGCACGGTGGCGAACGACGCCACCGCCGCCACCGGCAGAGCGGCGCCCTCCAGACCCGGCCTGCTCTCGGCGGGGTAGACGAGGAAGTCGTATGCCACCAGCGCGAGCCCGGTGAAGACGGCGAGGCACCCACTCGCGATGGCACTGCGCTGCAGGCCAAGGGCCTCCGGCCGCATCAGGATGGCCACCGCGCACACGGCAGCGCCGAAAGCCGTGTGCACCAGCGGCGCTGGGATGTCGGCCAGCAGCTTCGCCTCTCCCGCCATCCCCAGCGCCTGGCGGGCCTGATCGGCAAGAAATCCGTGGCCGCGGCGCCGAAAACCTGTTCGATTATCCACGAGGGCCTGTGGATACGGTGGAAAAGGCGGGGTCAGGGAGCGGTGGTGCCGGCGCGCCCGTACGCATCCTCCAGACGCACCACGTCGTCGATCTCAGGCGATGAGACTTCGAACAGGTCGGTGTCCTCCACCGCCACGAACCGGTGCCGGCGACCGGGACGGACGCGCGCGCTCGTGCCCGGGGACATGCGGTGAGTGACCAGGCTGCCGCTGCCATCCTCCAGCACGAGGTCGAGGAGGCCGGACGCGATGTAGATCGTCTCGTCCTTCTGCACGTGGTACTGCAGGCTCAGCGAGTGGCCGCGGTTGATATGGATGAGCTTGCCCAGGTAGCGCTCGGTGATCGCCCAGCGCAGCTCGTATCCCCACGGCTTGTCGACGCGTCCGCTTCCGTCCGCCTGCACTGCCCTGGAGCCAGTGGCGTCGCTCATGACGCGGCCACCGCCGGCTCGGCACCGGCGACGCCGCAGTGCTGCTCCAGCGCGCCGATCAACTCCTCGACCCGCGCGTGGCTCGAGGCCTCGCTGTACACGCGCATCAGGGGCTCGGTGCCGCTCATGCGCATGAGGACCCACGATCCGTCCTCGAGATAGAACTTGAACCCATCGTCGTCGCGGACCCGCAGCACGCGGCTTCCCGCAATCTCCCCGGGCTGATCCTCCTGCAGGCGCCGGTACACATCGGCTTTGCGCTGCTCGTAGCCTTCGCGCGGAAAGGCGATGTCGTGCCTGTCGTACGCGTGCGCGCCGACCAGGTCCTCGAGATGCGCGAGGATGCCCGAGAGCGGCATGCCGTAGTCCACGATCATCTGCGCCATCAGCAGCCCCGCGAGGATGCCATCACGCTCGGGGATGTGGCCGCGGAACGCAAAGCCGCCGGACTCCTCGCCGCCCAGCAGTGCATTCGTTTCCAGCATCTTCTTGCCGATGTACTTGAACCCGACCGGCATCTCGTGGACGGTGACGCCGAAGCGCTCGCCGAGCACGTCGACCATGCTCGTGGTGGTCAGGGAGCGCACGATGTCGCCGCGTTCGGCCCGCTTCTCGAGCAGGTACAGCGTGAACAGCGCCATCACCTGAAGCTGGTTGACGTAGCGCCCGGTCTCATCGATGACCCCAACCCGGTCGGCGTCGCCATCGTTGGCGATGCCGAGGTCGAAGCCGCCCGCGGCCATGCGCTGCATCGCCTCGGGCATGTACCGGTCGATCGGCTCCGGATGCATACCGCCGAACCCCGGGTTGCGCTCGCAATGCAGCTCCTCGACCGTGGTGGCGCCACCCTGCAGGGCTTGGCGGATCAGACCGCTGCCGGCGCCGTACATCGCCTCGTGCAGGATGTGCAAGCCGCGCGCGCGCAGACGAGGCAGATCGGCGATGCGACCCATCTGCGCGATGTAATCGGGGATCGCGTCGGCGATGCTCAGACGGCCGCCGGCAGCGGCTTCCTCGAATCCGATCGCCGTGACGCCCTGCTCGAGCGCGCGCTCGGTCAGGCGCTCGATCTCGGCGACGACCTCAGGCGGGGCGGAGCCGCCGAAGTCGGGCTTGTACTTGATGCCGTTGAACTCCGCCGAGTTGTGACTGGCCGTGACCACCACCGCCCCCGCGGCCTTGTTGGCGATGACCGCCCAGGACACCGCGGGCGTCGGCGTGACGCCGGCGAGCAGGATGACGCCGCGTCCGTTGGCCACCAGGACGCGCGCGACCTCGCGGGCGAAGAGCTCCGCGCAGTAGCGCGAATCGTGGCCGATGACCAGCGGGCGGCTGTCATCGCCCACATACCACGCCACGCCCTGGGCGACGGCGCGCACGTTTGCGTACGTGAAGTCGTCGGCGACCACGGCACGCCACCCGTCAGTCCCGAAACGAATGGGTGTCGGGCTCATCGAAAGGCCATTCTACGCAGGCGTACGAGAGGCAAATCGCACATGAGCATATGCTCGCGCTGGTAAGGTGACGCCCGTGGAAAGGGCGCAGGGATTCTCTCTGCTGATGCTCGGCAGCCTAGTGGCTGTGCTGCTGGCGGCCTGCGGGAGCAGCGAGCAACTGCCGGAGGCAGTATCGAGCTCGCCGCTGACCAGCGGTACGCCGACGGTGAAGCAAACGGGCAGCGCGGACGCGACGATCGACCCGTCAAGCGTCACCTACAAGATCGACAACGCGGGCATCCTGGTCGTCAAGTTGAAGCTTACGTCGGCCTCTGCCGACCCGCAGACGATTGCGGTCCGGGGTTCCCTGTACAACGCCTCGGGCGTGATCATCGGCGACGTCAGCGGCGGCGCCGTCATGGTTGACCCCGGTTCGACGCAGGACATCGAGCTGACCGGCAACGCCCCGAGCGGCACCATTGCCTCCGCGACATTCGAGCTGACCACGCAGGCCGCGCCGACGCCCACCTCCACCCCCACCGCTGCTTAGAGCAGGTCCTCGCGGCCCTCGGCGCTGAGCCGCTGCACGAGGTCCTTGACCCGCTGCGCCTCGGCAGCCGGCACCACGAGCAGGGCATCCGGCGTGTCGACGATGACCAGCCCGTCCGTGCCCGCCACGGCCACCAGGCGTCCGCCGCGGGATTCGACCAGCGTGCCGGTGGCCGCGAGCAGCAGCACGTCCCCCGCGACGACATTGCCGGACGCGTCCGCTTCACCGTCGCCGACCCGGGCGGCGTGCAGATCCGACCACGAGCCGAGGTCGGACCAGGCGAACGACGCCTCCACCACCACGAGCTGCGTCAGGCGTTCCACCACCAGCGGCTCGACGGCGGCCGCCGTCTGGGCCGCGTAGATCGCGGTTGCGCGCGCCTCGTCCCCGGCGGCTCGCGCGTCGACCACCGCG
>VBKA01000188.1:459-3093 GCA_005879815.1 Chloroflexota bacterium | reverse complement strand
CGCGGAGCTGTTCGAGGAACGCCTGGGCCGGCCAGGCGAACAGGCCGAGGTTCCAGAGGTGTCTTCCCTCGGCCAGGTACTCAGCGGCCCGGGCGGCGTCCGGTTTCTCCACGAAGCCAGCGGCGCTGAAGGCCGGCAGGGCGGCAGCGCCGCTGGCGACCGCGGGCGGCACCGCGGCAGCGGGACTGCGCCACCGCTCGCCCGGCAGCACCTCGCCCAGCTGGATATACCCCAGGCCGGTCGCCGGGTGGGTGGGTCTGAGCCCCACCGTGGCCATACCGCCCGTGGCGCGTGCCCAGCCCGCCGAGGCGACGACCGCGCTCCGGTACGCAGCGGCGTCACCGACCCGCGAATCGGCGTGCACGGAGGCGATCACCGCATCGGGGTCGGTGCGCGCCACCCAGGCCGTGGCCAGCCCGAGCGCCGGCCCGGTGCCGCGGGCCTCCGGCTCGGTGATCACCGAGTCGCTGCCGAGGTAGAGGCCGCGCAACTCTTCGCGGCAGCGCTCGGCCTGGTCGGCCGCGGTCACCACGTGCACGCTCTCGCCGAGGTCGCTCACCCGTTCCACGGTCGCCCGCAGCAGGGTCGAGCCTCCCGGGCCCAGCGGCAGGAGGTGCTTGGGCACCGACCGGCGACTCAACGGCCACAGCCGGGTCCCCGAGCCGCCGGCCAGCACCAGGACGTGAAGACCCACGCCCGAGTGCCCTCCGGCTAGCTGGCGGCGGCCGTCAGCAGCGGTTCGGTGCCCGCCTCGCGAGCGAACTCAGCGGCGAGGCTGAGGCGCTCCCAGGGCAGGTCGAGGTCGCTGCGGCCGAAATGCCCGAAGGCGGCCACCTGCCGGTAGATCGGGCGGCGCAGCTCGAGCGCGCTCATCAGACCGACCGGAGAGAGATCGACGTACTCGTCGAGCAGCGACGCGATCTGGTCGGCAGGCACCCTCTCAGTGCCGAACGTCTCGACCAGCACCGACACCGGCTTGGCCATGCCGATCGCGTAGGCGACCTGCACCTCGCAGCGCGAGGCGAGCCCCGCCGCGACCACGTTCTTGGCCGCCCAGCGCGCCCCGTATGCGGCGCTGCGATCGACCTTGGTCGGGTCCTTCCCGCTGAACGCTCCGCCGCCGTGCCGGGCGTAGCCGCCGTAGGTGTCGACGATGATCTTGCGCCCGGTGAGGCCGGCGTCCGCCATCGGGCCCCCGATGACGAACCGGCCGGTGGGGTTGACGAAGCGGCGGGTGTCGTCATCGAGCCACTGCGCGGGGATGGTGGCCTCGACCACGTGGCGCTGCACGTCGTCGTAGATCTGCTCCTTGGAGACGTCCTCGGAGTGCTGCAGGCTGATCAGCACGGTGTCGACGCGCAGGGGCCGGCCGCTCTCGTCGTACTCGACGGTCACCTGGGTCTTGCCGTCGGGGCGGGCCCAGCGCAGCACGCCGTCGCGGCGGCATTCGGAAACCCTCCGCGCAAGCTGGTGGGCCAGCTGGATGGGCGCGGGCATCAGCTCCGGCGTCTCGTCGCAGGCGTAGCCGAACATCATGCCCTGGTCGCCGGCTCCGCCCGTGTTCACGCCCTGGGCGATGTCGGGCGACTGCTCGTCGATGCCGACCAGCACGCCACAGGTCTCGTAGTCGAACCCGTACTTGGCGCGCACATAGCCGATGTCGCGAATGGTCGACCGCACGATCCCGGGGATGTCGACGTAGGCCTCGGTGCTGATCTCCCCGAACACCACCACGGTGCCCGTGGTCAGGGCCGTCTCGCAGGCCACGCGTCCCAGGGGGTCCTTGGTCAGGACGGCGTCGAGCACCGCGTCACTGATCTGGTCGGCGACCTTGTCGGGGTGGCCGTCGGTGACCGACTCGGATGTGAAGAGCCGGTGGTGCGGATGCGTGCGGTGCATCGCGGGTCCTCCACCCCACCGGCAGCCACCTAGCCGCCCTGTGCGACCACGGCCTGCTCCTGTCCAGGGCGGGCCGAATCGTATCAGTGGATTGCAGTCTCGTGACGCGCACGCACTGTCCGTTGGCGGGCATATGGCTGACGTTGTAGTGTTACGGGCACGAATCACCAACCCCGGGCGCCAATCAACGCGCCGGATGGAGGGCAAGGCGCGTGACGGTAGACCAGACCCTGCGGTGCCGCGACTGCGGCGTCGACTTCATTTGGACGGAGGGTGAGCAGCAGTTCTATGCCTCGCGCGGCCTCACCAACCCGCCCTCCCGGTGCCCGAGCTGCCGTGCCGTGCGCCGTGCATCCAACAGCGGTGGCGGCGGCGGTGGCGGCGGCTACGGCGGTGGCGGGGGTGGCGGCGGCTACTCGCGTGCCGGTGGCTCTCGCCAGATGTTCGAGGTGACGTGCGCCAACTGCGGCGGCATCGCCCGCGTGCCCTTCCAGCCACGCGGCGACAAGCCGGTGTACTGCAGCGACTGCTTTCGGTCGATGCCGCGCTGACGCTCTGACGCTGACCCGAGGCTGATCGGGGCCCGCGCTCAACCGCCCGACGGTGTCAGGCGGGTCGTGGCGGCGGCGTCACTGCGCCGCAAGTTCGCGGCCCGTATTCTGTTCACTATGACAGGGGGTAGAGACACGGACCGCGACATGGCAGGCGACCCGCATGAGTAGCGCTGGCTCCGAC
>VBKA01000188.1:0-369 GCA_005879815.1 Chloroflexota bacterium | reverse complement strand
CGCGCTCATCCTCGGTCCGCTCTACGGCGTATGGCATCGCGGCCAGAACGACAGCACGGCCCTGCAGAGCTGGCAGCGCGGCCCCAGCACGCTGGCCGGCCCAGCGAGCTCGACGCCGGGAAGCACCGCCGACCCGGGCACGACGTCATGCGGCTCCAGCGCGCCCACCGACTACGCGCTGCTCAAGTTCGACGCTCCCGCGGTCTATCACTACGCCGGCGTGTCCGGCGACGGCACCTGGGACCTGCTCAACAACCGCTCCATGGTCCACTACCACGGCACGCCGGATCCCGGGCAGCGAGGCAATGTCGTCATCGCCTTTCACCGTGAGCCCGACTACCAGCACATCGATCAGCTGCGCCCCGGCGA
>VBKA01000187.1 GCA_005879815.1 Chloroflexota bacterium | reverse complement strand
GCAACGGGATGACGACCAGGCAGGCGCCCACCCATGGCCAGGCGAAGCCCGCCAGCTCGCTGGGCTGCAGCCAGCGGCGGTCGCTGGTCGGATTTCTGAGCGAGGCGACCGCGCGGGAGCCGATGAGTAGGCCCGCCACGGCCAGCATGAGCCACGCCGGCCAGGCCGCTTGGGTCCCACGCGCCAGGAAGTCGAAGAGCGCCTCCACGGCGTTGCCGGACGTCCGGCCCTCGACCTGCCCGTAGCCGATAGCGAAGGCGAGGCCGACGCCGCCAAGCACAACCCCCGTGGCGGGCACCGCCATCAGGTCAGCCGGATCGAGGGCGATGGGCCGTAAGTAGACGAAGGCCAGGGCAACGGCCAGCGCGAGCAGGCAGGCAACCAGGTAGGGCCACGGTGCGCCGATGCCGGTCGCGATGGTCAAGAATCCAATCGCCGCGACCAGCAGGAAGCGGCCCAGCGCGGATCGGGCCAGGACGAGCACCAGCAGGCCGGCGAGCGCGTACCAGCCCACCCACTTGGTGGCCGCCGCCAGACCGATGAGCACGCCCACCAGCGGCAGCGCCCACCAGGCGCTGCGCGCCCATCGGCCCGACCAGATCTGCCAGAAGACGAGGTAGGCCGCAACGATGAAGACCGCCACGTAGATGTCATTCATGGCGATGCGGCTCATCACGTAGCTCATGCCGTCGAAGGCCACGAACAGGGCGGCCAGGATGGCGATGCCACGGCGTCGGAACATGGTGGCCGCCAGCAGGTAGACGAGGCCCACCAGGATCGCCCCGAACACGATCCCCATCAGCCGCCAGGCGAAGGCGTTGCTCCCCGCGTCGATGCCCTCCAACGCTGCGCTTCCTCCGCCGGAGGTCGCGACCAGCAGGCGTCCATCGTCGTCGGACTGGGAGTGGTTGGAGACGTCGAACGCCATTGCGGTGGCGGGCGAGGGGAGTGCCGTGGCATCGAAGACGGCATACCCCGAGCGCGAATCGCCGAGCGGGTCGATCGTCCACACCGTTGGCTTCCCGTCATCGGCGATGCCCGCCGCGTACACGATGTTGGCGACTGGCTGCCAGGCGAACGAGGTCGCGTGGCCGGGGAGGGGCACCGGGGGCAGGGTGGTCTGGCTCAGCTCCGGCGCTGAGAAGACGACGAACCCGCCGTTGCTGGGACCGTGCTCTTCGGTGCCGGGAAGCGGGCCTGTCGCGACCCATAGCTGCTGATCGGCGCCGGTCCCCTGCACCACCAACGGCCCCGGAAGCGGGTACTGGAGCTGCTGTCGATTGCGCTCGGCGAGCGTCGTTGCAGCCAGGGCCACCACCACCCGCTGCCCGGGCAGGGTCGCAAACAGGGCATCTCCCTTCGAATCCGAGGTCCCAGTCGCGAAGGCGATCTGCTGCGCGATGATCGGCTTGCTGGACAGGACGACGCCGGTGGTGCGCTCGACGACGGTTAGGCCGTCCGACCCGCGGAACGCGACCTCCGACGCGTCCCCCGGGATGAGGATCTGCTCGACCGATTTGAGGCCGGTGTCGATGGTGCCGCTCACGACCGGCGGCGCCCGTTCGCCATGGCCTGACAGGAAGAAGCTCAGGCCGTACACCGCGACCTTGCCGCTCGACCCGAGACCGACCAGCAGCCGATCTGCCTGGTCATCGAAGCCCAGGGCCGCGACCGGCGCCCCGGTATCCCAGCTCGCTATTGCACTCCCGTTCAGGGCGTCGACGGCTTCGACACGGCTTCCATCGGCCACGAAGGCGACCGAGCGCGGGTAGCCAACCGAGTCGCGCCGCGGCGCGACGGCCACCGCCGGGCTGGCGCGCGCCAGGTCGACGCTGCTCACCGCCTTGTTCGGGTCGGCGAACTCGATGCCGGCTGCAATCAGGTACTTGGCCACCATCGGATGGGTCCACTCGTAGACGTCGCGTTTCCAGCCGTGCTGCCAGTCGGCGAGCCATTCAGTTGCGGAACGGGCGTGGTAGACCTCGTCGAAGTGCATCGAGCGCGGTTCGTCGAGCCGCCACAGGCGGTAGCCGAAGGCGATCAGCACCAGGGCCAGCAACAGGGCCGCGTCAAGGCGGTCGAGGCGTCGCGGTGGGTCGGCGAAGCCCCCGTGTGACATCGGCGCGTGTCGCAGCCAGCCCGGCGCCTGAAAGGCGAAGGCTGGCGCCGGCACCTGCGTGGGCCGCGCACCATCAGTCCGTGCCTGGGAGACCCTGCGGCCGGGCTCACGTGCAAGCTCGCTGGCCAGGACGAGGAGCCAACCCAGCGCGCCAACGATCGCGGCCGAGATGAGATAGACACCCCACGGCGACAGGAGCGTGGCCCGCAGGATCGGATCGCGAGCCATGGGCAGGCCGCCTGCCCCGGCGTTGATGATGGTCGGGTAGAACGACCAGTCCGCCGTGTACACGCCGTACACGTTGGCAAAGAACGAGACCGACAGGACGCCGTACAGGGTCGCCCAGCGCCAGTTGCGCAGGACGAGGAGGGCGCCGATCGCCAGGGCGGGAAAGAGGTACCGCTCGTGCACCCTGGTCGGCAGCACGAAGAAGGCGACCGCGATCAGCAGGGACGAAACCAGCAGGCCAGCCGCGTCATCTCGCCGGACCGGGAGCCAGGCGGCGTACAGGGCCACGGCAATGAAGAGGATCGCTCCCACCAGCTGCCAGTTGACGGCGAAGGAGCTGATGACCACGGCCACCTGCTGGTCGTCGCCCCAAAACAGGCTCGGCGTCAGCCCGCCAGTGTCGCGAGGCCCGGCGAGACCGCTCCAGGGGTTCATCCACAGGTTGAAGGCATTGATGGTCAGCCCGGTGTAGGTGCCGGCGGCCTTGAGGAATTGACCGATCAGGCTCGTCTTCGGGTCCGCACCCGGGGTCAGCGAGAGGCCGTACGGAAAGATCAGCAGGACGAGCGAGCCCAGGCCGGACGCCACGGAAGTCAGGACGCGCAGCGCATCTGGCCGACCGTCGTGATCTGGATCCGAGGAGCGTCCGAAGAGGTGCCGCTTCAGGCCCACGATCGCGACGATCGGGATCACGAACGCGAACTGGTACTTGAGCAGGAGGCAGACGACTGCCCCGACCGATGCCGCCTCGGTCCAGCCGCGCGCCAGCAGGTAGAGCGTGCCGATGATGGCGAGGGTCCCGACCGAATCGACCTGGCCCCACACCGATGAGTCGAAGATCACTCCGGGGTTGAAGAGGAAGATGGTCGCGGCCGCCAGACCGATGCGCTGGGCTACAGGGTCGCCAAGCCTTCGGCCCAGGAAGCGCCGCGCGAACAGAAACAGGAGCCAGGCCGTCCCCGCATCTGCGAGGACTCCGGGGATC
>VBKA01000186.1 GCA_005879815.1 Chloroflexota bacterium | reverse complement strand
CCTGCACCCCGGTGACGCTGTCAAGACCAAGCGATGCGGTCGCGCCGGTGATGGTAAGTGCCGTCGCGATTTCGATCTTGTCGCCTTTAGCGACCTTTACGCAGCCGAACTTGTCGGCGCTGCATACGGCAGTAGGGTCACCCGAGGCGGCAGTCGAACCGCTCGGTGCGTTGCTGCCCCCGGTGTTGCTCGTACATGCGACCAGGGTGAGCAGCAGCGCCGCGAGGACGGCGCTCAGCCGAAAGAGTCTCTGCATCCGATCTCCTCCAGGTAGCTCGGGAAGACGCGAAGTCTCGCGGCCCGGCGAAAGTGCCGCGCATCATACCGGCGGCGCGTTCGCGCACGCAAGCGATAAGCCGTTCAAATGTGGATACGTGTGCGGCGCTCTCGGAGTTCAGGATCTGGTGCGGCGGCGCGCCATGCTATCCTGCACCGGGTACGTCAGGCAGCCGCGAGCTGCGTTTCGCTCCCGAGAGGCTCCATGGAGGTATCCGTCCGCAGCGCCCGCCTGACCGATGTCGACGCAGCCGTACGCTTGATTGCGCGCGAGGCGAGCGACCGGCAAGCAGAGCGCGACGAGGCGGATCGGCTCCGGCATCTCCTCTTCATCCCCGCAGCGACGGTCGTCGTTGCGATTGCGGAGAGGCGGTTGATCGGGGTGGGAGTCCTCTCCATCCGTCCATCGGTCCGTTCCGGTCCCTTCGTCGGCGTGGTCGACGAGCTGGGGATCGAGGACGGCGACATGACGGGGAGTGCCGCCGTGGCTGACGACGCCGCGCTCCGAGATGACGTGGCGGGTCGCATGCTCGACCAGCTCATCGTCTCGGCGCGTAACAAGGGTTGCTCGCGCGTGGAGGTTACTGATCCCCTTGCATCCGCCGAGCCGGCGCTTCTAGAACGCGCCGGATTCGAGCGGCAGGGGGCGCTCATGAGCCGCGCCATCGGTCTCTTCGGCTGAACATCTCAACCGGGCCGATAGGCGCGCCAGGGCCAGGACACCCGCGCCAACCACAGTCCATTCAAACCTAGGAGAAAGCTCACTTGAGCAAGAACGTGGCGGTCTTCATTGACGTCGCCAACCTTTACTACGCCGCCCGTGGCCAGGACGTCGACGTGGATTACGTCGCCCTCCTCAAGCACGCCACCAAGGGGCGGGACCTGATCCGTGCCTATGCCTACTCAGGCCTGGACCCGGAGAACGAGAACCAGCGCAAGTTCCTCGATTTCCTCTCGAAGAACGGCTACAAGGTCGTCCACAAGGACATTCGCAAGTTCGGTGACGGTCGGGTCAAGGCCAACCTCGACATCGAGCTGGTCGTCGACCTGTTCCGGCTCGCGCCGCGCATGGACATCGCGGTGGTCATCTCGGGCGATGGGGACTTCGCGTCGGCCATCCGCGCCCTGCAGGACATCGGCGTGCGCTGCGAGGTGATCAGCTTCCGACCGAACACGAGCTCGGATCTGATCGCCGTCGCCGACGAGTTCACCGACATCATGAAGATCATCGGCATTGGTCGGAAGAAGGGCGAGAAGGGCATCAGCATGCCCGAGATGCCGGCCAAGGAGGTGAATCCAGAGTTCGGATTCCGCGAGGCGTCGCGAGGCGTCGCCGCCGCCGCGCTGGCCGCGCTGCGCGAGGGCGAGAAGCCGGCGGGCCGTACGCGCCGGGGACACAGGGCTCCGGCCCAGGCGGGCGTGGAGCCGGTGGCAGCGGGCGTGCCTGCGGCCGACGAAGCCTCAGCGGAGCTCGCTGCAGAGCCGGTCGAGCCGATGACCGCGCTCGAGGCGCATGTCGACGGTACCAACGGGGACTCGACCAGGCGTCGACGCCGTCGACGTGGGGGCCGTGGCCGCGGACGCGGCCGGCGTTCCGAGGCCCAAGACGAGCCGGTTTCAGCGACCGGGGAGGGGGAGAGCCCGGAAATCGGGTGGCAGGAGTTCGATGACCTGTCGCAGCTGGGCCTCACCGACCTCGGCGAGCCCGGCGGCGAGCGGGAATATGCGTTCGAGGAAGCCGATCCGCAGACGCTCGCGGAGCTGGGCATCGAGCCGGAGACGACCCTCGAGCCCGCCGAGCCTGCCGTGCCGGATGGCGAAGCGATCGAGGCTCAACCGTCGGCGGCTGGCTCGGGTCGTCGTGCACGCGGCGGGGGCCGCCGCACCAGGGGCGCGACGGCTGCCAGTGCTGGAACCGGCGCGATCGAGGCGTCGAGCTCTGGTGCTGCTGCGAAGGGGAGGGCCGCTGCCGGGACGCGGGCAGGCTCGCGTGCCGCGAATCGACGTCAGGGCGCGGCCGATGCATCGTCGGCGGGCGATGAAGCGCGACCGGCGCGGTCGCGGCAGGGCGCCTCGCGACGGACGAAGGCAGCCGCCGCCGAGGAGACGGCCGAAGCGGCCAAGCCCGCCCCTCGGAGGCGAGCGTCGAGCCGCGCCGGAGCGAGGACCCGGAGCTCTGCGACGAACCAGGGGGAAGGCCGGGGCCGAACCGGCGACCAGCCACCGGCTGGGACAACCGGGCCCAGTGGCGAGAACGAAGCGGGTGGAGGCGAAGAGGGGATCTGGCAGCGCTTCCGCTCGGGCCGCCGCACGACGCGCGACTCGAGCTGAGATCCAGCCCCGCAGGGCGGAGCTAGATCGGGTCGGTTTCCGTCTGATCGATCTCCGGCAGCGGCGAGGAGGAGAGCCCTTCTGCTCCGTTGCCCTTGCCCGACGAGCGCGCGATGTCGCGGGTCTCGCCAGCTCGCTTTCGGGGTCGCACCGGCTTCTCGGTTGCAGCCGAGGTCTCGCTGGTGGTCGTGGGCGGCGAAACCTCGCCGACGAGGGGTTGGGCGATGGATGGCGCCTCGGCCGCCTCCCGCTGGAAGATCGGCACCCACTCGCCGGCGTTCGTCGCCGCATCGCGTGCGCGCGACGCGAGCTCGTCGCGGACCTCGCGGCCCGGGCGCGGAGCGGTCAGCAGCGCGGCGATCGCCCCGCCGATGGCGCCCAGCACCAGACCAATGAAGAAGATGCGCCAACGGCTCTCCTCGCGCTGGCGTAACCCGAGGCGAATGCGCGCCTGATCGACCAGCTCGCGGGAGGCAGGAACGGCCAGCCCGGCCGCTCCGATCGCCGCCGCACGCCGGCTCCAGGCGTTGCGAAGAGCGGGCTGGAGCTGCTTGAGCCACGCTCGCCTGCCCCATTTGAGGCCGTCGCGACGCATTCGCTTGGCCGTCTGGTCGTTGGCGATGTCGGATGCTCGTCCAGCTGCCGTCCCGGCGGTCCCCGCAATGGCGGCTGCGACCTCGCGACCACGGGCGGCAATCTGCTCGCGGGTCTGGGATTCAAGGGATTTGTCGACGAGCGAGCGGATCGCGGTCGTCAGCTCATCGGCCGTCTTGGATGGCTGGCTGGCCATGGGACACCTCCTCTAGCTACGGCCTTGTCCCGTAGCAGGGAGTATGCCACCGTCGACCGGGCGCGGGCGAACGGAGTCGTCGACGAGGTCGGAATCACCGGTGCTGTGGCGCTCCGCGGGCCGCCGTACGACGGGCGGGCTCGGGTGCCGGCCGGCCGCCAACTGGCGTACCCGGGCGGCCCGGCGGAGCACGTCCCCGGAGCATGCGCGTCGGGGCTGATCGGCGGCTTACCGTCCGATTATCGGCCGCGGCGACCCCGCTCCTATACTCGGTTCGTGATCTCGACCGAGGTGGCGCCAGGTTTTCTGACCCTGGGCCAGACGACGGCGCGCGCGGTTGCGACGCGCGCCAGCCAGCGCCAGCGCCTGGGTCGCACCTTCCTCGTCTTCGGCCCCGCGGGCGCCGGCAAGGGAGCCTTCGTCGAAGACCTTCTCGCCCTTCTGCTATGCACCGATGTCGATCGCGCGGCCAGGCCGTGCAATGCCTGCGCGGGCTGTCGATCGGCCCGATCGCGGACCCATCCCGACCTGGTCATCGGGTCGCCCGAGATCTGGCGCGACGCGCGCTCCACCGGCGAGAGCCTGGTGGCCGCCGCCCGTCGCTGGCTGGGCGGCACCGCAGGAGCGCCGATCGCCGGCGAGCGCAGGGTGATCCTCATCGAAGGAGCGGATCGAGCCGGTGAGCAGATCCAGAACGCGTTGCTGAAGGCCCTCGAAGAGCCCTCGGATCGCCACGTGTTCATCCTCGTCGCCGACGAGCCGAACCGCCTGCTCGACACGGTGCGGTCGCGCTGCCAGCCGCTGCGCATTGGACCCGTGCCCAGGGCGGTGCTCAGCTCCTGGCTGATGGATCACCAGTTGCTGCCCAAGGAGCAGGCCGATGCGGTGGCGCGCATCTCCGCCGGCTTCGTGGGCCGCGCACTCGCATTCTCAAGGCAGCACGAGCGCCTGGAATGGCGCCGACGCGTCCAG
>VBKA01000185.1:3210-3409 GCA_005879815.1 Chloroflexota bacterium | reverse complement strand
ATTAGCCCTCGACCGGACGTGCGCGAGAGCCGAACGAGCATCCCTCGCGGGTGGGACATTCGGGGCGACGGAATGGGACTTCGAGCCGATTCGGTCGGCTCGAAACCGCGGCTAGAGTCCTGGCGACATGCGCCTGCTGGCCCCAATCCGTTCAATAAGCGGAGCGCTCCGGCGCGCGACCGCCCGGAGGCGGTTCCGT
>VBKA01000185.1:0-3179 GCA_005879815.1 Chloroflexota bacterium | reverse complement strand
TGCTGCTTACCGCGGTCGGGCAACGGCTGAGCGGGGCCGTGCGGGCGATCGACACGGTGGCGCGCCTGGGCGGCGACGAATTCGCCGTGCTCGCCGAGGGTCGCACCGACGCCGAGATGATGACTGGGTTCCGCGAGAGCTGGTCGGCCGCCAAGCAGGCGCTCATCCGGCTTCGCTCCGAAAGCCCGACCGAGCCCCGCCTGTCGCGGATCGTGGTCGCCTTCGACGCCTACGTCGCTGACGTCGACCAGGAGCTCGTCATGCTCTCTTCGGGAGCCATCTCCGAGGCGACGCGGTTCGAGGAGGGGACGATCGCGCCGGTCCATGACCTCCTGGAGACTACCCTCTCGGCTGCTCAGGGGTCCTACCACGCCGACGCGCAGAAAGCCGCAAGCCGAAAGGCCCTCAACTCGGTGCTCACCGTCATCGTGGCCAGCGGCGTGGTCATCGGTCTGCTCTGGTTCGTCCGGCGCTCGCAGGCTCGCGCCGAGCGCCGCTTCCGGGCTCTCGTCCAGCATTCGAGCGACGTCTATTCGATTCTCGACCCAACCGGGATCATCGTCTACGAGAGCCCGGCGGTCGAGCGCGTCCTGGGCTATCCGGTGGAGGAACGCCTGGGGACCGATGTCACGGCCCTCATCCACTCCGACGACGCCTCCCTGGCCAGGACACACCTGCAGCAGCTCGTCAGCGCGCCCGGCGCGGAGGTGAACGCCGAGGTCAGGATGCGCCACGCGGACGGCGGTTGGCGGCGGATCGTCGCGTTCGGCAAGAACCTGGCCAACGACCCGGCTATCGGGGGCATCGCGGTGACCTACCGCGATGTGACCGAGCAGCGGGCCATGGAGGAGCAGCTCCGGCGCCAGGCCCTTGAGGACCCGCTCACCGGACTCTCGAACCGGGCGCTGCTGCGGGATCGCCTGGAGCACGCCGTGGCACGGCTCCAGCGCGTCACCGATGGACAGCGTCTCGCCGTCTTCTTCCTCGACCTGGACGACTTCAAGACGGTCAACGACAGCCTGGGCCACGCGGCTGGCGACCTGCTGCTTACCGCGGTCGGGCAACGGCTGAGCGGGGCCGTGCGGGCGATCGACACGGTGGCGCGCCTGGGCGGCGACGAATTCGCCGTGCTCGCCGAGGACATCCCGGCCGAGATGGACCCCAACGACCTCGGGCGACGCCTCACGAAGGCGCTCGTGCCGGCCTTCCAGGTCGGGGAGACCGAGGTCTTCGTCCGAGCAAGCGTTGGGTACGCAGTCGCCTCCCCGGGCGATGACGGCGACCTGCTCCTGCGCAACGCCGACCTGGCCATGTACCAGGCCAAGGCGGAGGGCAAGAGCGGCCTGCGGCGCTATGACCCCGGCCTGCACACCACGGCGGTCGCTCGACTCGAGCTGGAGCACGACCTGCGCGTTGCGCTCGAGGCTCACGAGTTCGTGATCGAGTACCAGCCCATCGTGGCGCTCGACAGCGACCGCATCGTCGGCCTGGAGGCGCTGCTGCGTTGGAACCACCCGACGCGCGGGATGCTCGAGCCCGATCGGTTCATCCCGCTCGCCGAGGAGTCGGGTCTGATCGTGGAGATTGGCCGGTGGGTGATGGACGAGTCGTGCCGGCAGCTCGCCGAGTGGATCGAGCATGGCCTCGCGTCTGCGGAGCTGACGCTGAGCGTCAATGTGTCCGTCAAGCAGGTCCACGACGCCGCGATCGTCGACGACGTCGCCGCGGCCCTGCGCAAGTCGGGGCTGCCTGGCCATCGGCTCACCCTGGAGGTGACCGAGGGCGTGCTGGTCGACGACTCAGAAGCGGTCATCGGCCGGCTTTCGGCGATTCGCGAGATGGGTGTCCGGATCGCGATCGACGACTTCGGCACCGGGTTCTCGTCGCTCGGCTACCTGAGCCGCTTCCCGGTCGACGTGCTGAAGATCGACCGAAGCTTCGTGCAGCGCATGAGCGCCAAGGCCAGCGATCTGGCGGTGATCGAGGCCGCCATCGGCCTCGCCGCCACGCTGGGACTTGAGACGGTCGCGGAGGGGATCGAGCGCTCCGGGCAGACCGAACGCCTGCGGGAGCTGGGTTGCCGGCTCGGACAGGGATTCCTGTACGCCCGACCGGCGGGAGCCAACCAGATCGCCGATGCGCTGCGCACAAGCCTCAACCGCGAGCGGCTCGGCCGCGGCAAGCGCGCAACCCGGCGCTCAACCACGGTGCGCCGCCCAAGGATCGCCCAGATCTAGACCGCTCCCGGCCCAAAACTTGCTCCCTGGGTTGGCAATGGCTGAACGTATGCGGCTGCTTGCCGTCCGGCTCGGACCGACCGTGCTCCTCGTCCTGACGCTCGTCCTGGCCGCGTGCCAGAAGAGCGGCGGCGCAAGTGGAGGCCCCGGCTACTAGCCGCCGTCAACAGCCGGCGCTGCGGCGCTGGCGTAGCTCGTCGACGCTCACGACCAGGTCCTGGTAGGCCGGATGGCGCCTGATGTACGCGGCGATGAACGGGCACTTGGGGGTCACCTTCAGACCCCGCGCTCGCACGTCGTCCAACGCGCCGGCGGCGAGGTGGCTCGCGACACCGCGCCCCTTCACGAGTGGATCTGTTTCGGTGTGGATGAAGACGATTCGGTCCCCGACGCGGCGATAGGTCGAGAAGCCGAGGACCTGTCGGCCCTCGCGCGCCTCGTAGCGCTCCTTCTTGGGGTTGTCGACGATGCGGAGCCCGGCCACCGGGCGACGATACGCAATTCGCCGGAGGCGCGCCACGCCGGATCCGGTTGCTAGGATGCAGGCCATGCCATCGAGCGCGCGGCCCATGATGTCGTTCCTCTCGGACTTCGGGCCCGACGGGGCCGCCGCCATCTGCCGCGGCGTCATCCTCTCGATCTGTCCGGACGCTCAGATCATCGACATCGCCCACAGCATCCGGAAGTTCGCGGTGGGCGACGGCGCATTCATCCTGAGCACGGCGCTGCCGTTCATGCCGGTAGGCGTGCACCTTGCCGTGATCGATCCTGGAGTGGGCACCGAGCGGCAGCCGGTTGCGCTGCACGTAGCCCGCGGCGACCTCCTGGTGGGTCCCGACAACGGGCTGCTCATGCTGGGCGCGGAGGCGTTGGGTGGGGTCACCGAGGCCCGCCGGCTCGACAACCGCGGTCTCTGGCTGAGCACCGCCGCCAGCAGCACGT
>VBKA01000033.1 GCA_005879815.1 Chloroflexota bacterium | reverse complement strand
GGCGCCTTGGCCCACGTGCCCTTGTTCATGGCAGCCAGCCTAGCGCGTGGGGATAGGCTGTGGATAGGCCGTGAAGCAACCGGAAAACTCGGGGATAAACCGCCTTGTGCCGTCGCGCCGCGGTTGGCTATTCTGAGGTCGTCCCGAAGGGGCAGCGCAACCGGATCACGAGATTGCATCAAGCGTTCCGGTGTCGATTCGATGATCTCGCATCGTCGCGTCGGGCGTGGTTCCTTCGGGACATTTCGTCGTGCGCGGCGTCCGCCGGCGCGATGCGTTCGACCTGGACTGTCGCTGCCACCTCCGGCGAGCCGATCGCGTAGACCGCCGAGAATCCCTCGTCCAGCAGGCCCGCCAACGAGCGACGCAGGTCCCGCTGCTGGCGCCGCACGGCATGAGGTGGGACCGGATGGACGCTGCGGCTCGTGAGCCTCTCGAGGCAGATGCCGACGGCGATATCCAGCACGATGGCCACGCTCGGCCGCCCTCGACGTTGGTGGCGTCCACCACGGCCAGGCGAGCGCGGCGCAGCCGCAGCGCCAGCGCGGCATGAAGCAGGGCAAAGGCATCCCCGCTCGCCGACTGGTCGGCCTCGTCGTCGGCGACGACGGCGCGGAACGCGTCAGACGACAGGATCTCGGTCGGGGCGAAGTGGGCCCGGGCAAAGGTCGACTTGCCGCTGCCCGCGATTCCGACCAGCACCACCATCGCGTCGGACGGGAGCGCGATCTTCACGAGGCCGATGCACTCGCCGGCTCCGGGACCCGATCCAGCAGGCTCGAACCGTTGTTGCGCACGCTGTTGACGGCCAGGCCAACCGGGTAGACCTCGAGCGCGGATTCGGGAGCCGGTCGCAGCAGGCTCCTGAGCAGCGTCACCTCGCTGGTCTCGGCCAACCAGTCGTCCCAATCTTCGGGCTCGACGATGACCGGCATCCGCGAATGCAGGGGCGCGAGCCGATCGTTGGCGGTGGTGGTCACGATGGCGCAGGTGAAGAGGCGCCCGGCCGTCAGCGGGTCGCGCCACACGGCCCACAGGCCCGCGAAGGCCATCGGCTGGCCGTCGGCTCGCCGGATGGCGAATGGTTGCGGGCGAGCGGCGCTTGGCCGACGCGGTTCATCCGGATCGAGCGGCGTCGAGCGCCGCCACTCGTAGAAGGCATCCGCAGGCACGATGCACCGCCGGCGACGAAAGGCGGTCCGGAAGGCCCCCGAGCTCTCGACCGTCTCGGCGCGGGCGTTGATCAGGCGAGCCGCTTCGCGGGCGGTCTCCGCGTAGTACGGCACCAGTCCCCAGCGGAACGTGTCCAGTTGCCGCTCCCCGCGGCGCTCGACCACGGCCGCCACCTCGTCGGTCGGTGCGACGTTGAATCGGTCCCCTTCGAGCTCGGTGACGCGGCGGGCGGCGAAGATGCGCGCCAGCTCGTCGGAAGATCGCGGCTGCGCGAAGCGTCCGCACATCGGTCCATTCTGGCCGAATGTCGGATGGTCGATACACGCCTTGCAGTGGCGCGCGAAGATGATTCGAATGGCGACGCGCATCGGCATCCTCACCGGCGGGGGAGACGTGCCGGGCCTCAACTCGGTGATCAAGAGCGTGGTCTACCGCGCCACCGAGATGGACTTCGAGGTGCTCGGCATCCGGCGCGGGTGGGAAGGCCTCACCCACCTGCGGGCCGGCCCGGATCCCGATCCGGACTACATCCGTCCACTCGACCGCCGCACGACCCGCGCGATCGATCGGACCGGAGGCACCGTCCTCCACACCTCGCGCACGAATCCCGGAAAGATGAAGGCCTCGCGCCTTCCCGAGCATCTCGACCCGATCCGCCTGCGCGCTTACGAGACAGCTGAAGGGACCTACGACCTGACGCCGCTCGTCCTCGAGAACCTCGAGCGGCTCGGCATCCAGCGCCTGGTGGCGATCGGCGGGGACGACACGCTCGGCTACGGGCACCGGCTGGGCGCGGAAGGCGTACCGATGGTGGCGATCCCCAAGACCATGGACAACGACGTCCAGGGGACCGAGTACTGCATTGGCTTCAGCTCGGCGGTGACCCGGGCGCGGGAGCTGATCAACCGCCAGCGGACGACGCTGGGCAGCCACGAGCGAATCGGGGTCTTTCGCATCTTTGGGCGCAACAGCGGTTACACCGCGTGGTACGCCGCCTACGTCACGAGCGCCCGATGCGTGATCCCTGAAGCCACGTTCGATCTCGATGCACTCGCCGAGCTGCTCATGGAGGATCGTCGTGCCAACCCATCCAGCTATGCGTTCGTGATCGCCTCGGAAGGTGCCATCTGGAGCGGCGGCACGCTGGGCGAGGAGGGCGAGGCCGACGCCTACGGCCATCGGCACAAGATCGACGTGGGAGGTGCACTGGCGGAGGAGCTTCGCCGTCGCACCGGCGTCGAGACGGTGCACAGCGACCTCACCTACGACCTGCGATCCGGGGATCCCGACGCGCTCGATCAGATGGTGGCCATGACTTTCGCCAACGTGGCCATGGACCTGCTCATCAGTGGCACCAGCGGGCGGATGGTCGCGATTCGGGAAGGGAAGTACGACCACGCCCCCCTGCCCGATCCCGAGCTCGGGCCGCGCCGCATCGACGTCGCGCGGATGTACAACACGGAGCGGCTGCGTCCGCAGTACGCCGACAAGCTCGGCTGGCCCCTGCTGCTCGGACCTCGCCACGACGACTGACCAGAAAGGAGTCCTGACGTGGCCAAGCCATTCGAGGTGCGCGCGGATATCTAGACCGAGGCGACCCCGGAGGAGGCCCGGGAAGCGATCTCCACGGGTCGCGTCCTCGACGCCTGGTTTGTGCTCGGCCATCACATCTTTGCCAACGTGGATCAGAAGGCGACCGAACGGGCCTGGCAGAGCTGGGTCGATACGGCTTTCGCCTAGTCCTCAGGAGGAAGGCGAACGGGTGTCCGGGCGTTCCGGGCTGCCGCGATGAAGGCCTCCCAGAGCCGACCGAACTCCGTCGGTGAGCTCTCGGTTCGCTCGGGGTGGCACTGGACGCCGAGCAGCCATCGGTCCTCGCTCGCGTCCTCGAGCGCCTCAACCAGATCGCCCTGCGCGTGCGGCGCGATGCCGGAGGCACGCAGGCCGGGAGCCAGTCCCGCCCGGTCCACCGCCTGGTGATGGAACGAGTTCACCTCGAGCTGCTGGGTGCCTCCCAGCAGCGAGCTGAGCGTCGATCCCGGAACGACCCGAAGCAGGTGGCGGGCCGCCGCGGAGGCCCGGCCGCGGTAGGGACGGCTGGCATGCTCGTCCACGTGCTGCACCAGGCGGCCACCCGAGAAGACGTTGATCGCCTGCAGCCCCCGGCAGATGCCAAGAATCGGAACGCTGCGGGCGGCGGCTGCCCGGAAGGACTCCTCGTCAAGCACGTCGCGTCCCGGGTCGACCACCGTCCGCGAGTCGCGCGGCTGGCCGTACCGGGCGGGATCGATGTCCTCACCCCCGCTCAGGACGAGGCCGTCCATCTCCTCGAACGCCGCGCGACGCTCCGCCTCCGACGTCCGCTCATCGAGCGGGATGGGCTGACCGCCGTGTCGCTCGACCGCCTGCAAGTACCGCTCGTTCTTGTCTTCGGCGATCGCCACGTCCGACTTGCCCTCGGGATTGGCGAGCGTCACCACGATCCGCGGTCGCTCCATGCCCTGATGGTACGCCGGGCCCGTCAGACGACGTTGAGCTCGCGAACCGGCTCGTTCCGCGCGATGCGCTCGTAGCCGAGCGGCGACAGGTCGAGGGTCTCGTACCCTCCGGTCGCGATCCATTCCGCCAGTCCGCGACCGACCGCCGGGGCCTGCTGCAGGCCGTGTCCTGAGAAGCCGTTGGCGAACAGGAAGTTCTTCGCCTCCGGGTAGGGACCGATGACCGCGTTGTGGTCGAGCGTGTTGACCTCGTAGTGCCCAGCCCACGCGTCGAGCAGGCGGATCGCCTCGAAGGCCGGCACGCGGTGCGCCAGCGACGGCCAGACGACATCCTCGAATGGGCGGCGATCGAGGTCCAGGTCGAGCGCGTCCGGATCTGGCTCGCCGGCTCGTGGCGAGTAGCCGCCGATGAAGTTGGGTCCCTCCGGCCTGAAGTAGACCCCGGTGGGGTCGATCGTCAGCGGAGCCCCCTCGATCCGCTGACGGCAGTCGAAGTGATAGACGTAGCGCTTCCGGGGATGCACCGGCAGCTCCGCCCCGACCATGGCTGCAACGTTCGCCGCCCGCGGGCCCGCGGCGTTCACGACCCAGTCACAAGCGATGGCGCGGCCATCGGCAAGTCGGACGCCGTTGACGAGCCCCTCGCTGCAGTCGATGGCGCTCACCTCGCCGGCGACGTACTCGACCCCCAGCGAACGCGCCTTGGCCCGAAAGGCCTGGAGCAGCGCATAGGCGTCGAACCACCCCTCGTCGGCGAGGCCCAGGGATCCGCCGGCCAGGTCCCCGGTCTCCAGCCACCCGAAACGCGTTCGCAGCTCGTCAGGCGAGAGCAGCGCGACGCGCACGTCGTGCGCGCGCTGGATGGCGTGGTTGTGCTCGAGGATCTGCCGCCCGGCGTCGCTGGCCAGGAACAGGTAGCCGCCCTCCACGAAGTCGATGCTGAGCGGCGCTCCGCCCGGGATCCCAAGCCATTCGTCGAGGTGCTTGATGAGCCCGATGCCGAAACGGCTGATCTCGATGTTGAGCTCCGTGCTGAACTGGAGCCGGATCGAAGCCGCCGAGAGGGTCGTCGAAGAGGTCCGGTAGGTTGGATCGCGCTCGACCACCAGGACGCGGCCCCGCCAGTCCTCGCGGCGCGCCAGGAACATGGCCACGCTGCTTCCCACGATGGCGCCGCCGACGATCACCACGTCGGCTCGTTCGGGGCGGCTCACGGACCGATGCTAGCGGGTCCTACACTGCGGCCGTGGCCACCACGACCAACAAGCCCGTCATCCTCGCCGTGGATGACGACGCCCCCGTGCTGCGCGCCGTGGAGCGCGACCTGCGGTCGCGCTACGGCAAGGAATACCGCATCGTGGCCGCCACCTCCGGCGCCGAGGCGCTCGAGGCGGTTCGCCAGCTGACCGTGCGCGGCGGCGCCATCGGTCTGTTCGTGGTCGACCAACGCATGCCGGGCATGACCGGCATCGAGTTCCTGGCCCAGGCGATCGAGCTGCAGCCGGATGCCAAGCGCGTGCTGCTGACGGCCTATGCCGACACGGACGTCGCCATCAAGGCGATCAACTCCATCCGGCTCGACCAGTACATCCTCAAGCCCTGGGACCCGCCAGAGGAGAAGCTGTACCCGGTCCTCGACGACCTCCTCTCGGACTGGGTGGCGGATTTCCGTCCGCCCTTCGAAGGACTCCGGCTGCTCGCTCGCCGCTGGTCTCCGCGCGGGCACGATATCCGCGACTACCTGACGCGCAACCAGGTGCCCTACGCCTGGCTCGACCCGGAGGCCGATGAGGAGGGGCGGCGGCTCGCAATCTCCCTGATGGAGACCGTCGACGGGCAGGGAACCGCTGCGACCGTGGCGGTGACGGCCGGTGAGGCACAGGCGACCAGCCCCGAGGAGCTGGCGATCCCGATCATCCTCTTCCCCGACGGCAGCGTGCTGCGCGACCCAACCAACCTGCAGATCGCGGAGAAGGTGGGCCTGCAGGTGCGCGCCGCCCTGCCCTTCTACGACCTTGCGATCGTGGGCGGCGGGCCATCGGGCCTCGCCGCGGCCGTCTACGGCGCCAGCGAGGGACTCAAGACGGTGCTCATCGAGCGCGAGGCTCCGGGCGGGCAGGCGGGCACCACCTCGCGCATCGAGAACTACCTGGGCTTTCCGGCAGGCCTCTCGGGTGGTGACCTGGCCCGCCGCGGCCTGGCCCAGGCGCGGCGCCTGGGGGCCGAGATCCTGTCTCCGCTCGAGGTCGTCGGGATCCGCCGCGACGACCCTTATCGCGTCGTTACGCTGGGCGACGGCAGCGAGATCTCCTGCCAGGCGGTGGTGGTCGCCACCGGGGTCAGCTACCGCCAGCTCGAGATTCCCAACGCCGCCCGACTGGCGGGTGCGGGCATCTACTACGGTGCGGCGACCACCGAGGCGATTCTGTATCGTGAGCTGGACGTCGCGGTGGTGGGAGGTGGCAACTCGGCCGGGCAGGCGGCGGTCTACCTGTCCCGGTTCGCGAACAACGTCAAGGTCCTGATTCGCGGGCCGGATCTGACCGCCACCATGAGCCAGTACCTGATCGAGCAGATGGCCGCGCTGCCGAACGTGGAGGTGCGCCCCTATGTTCAGGTGGCCGGGGTCGACGGCGAGCACCAGCTCGAGCGCGCGACACTCGAGACGATCCCCGGCGGTGAACGCGAGGAGCTCGAGCTGGCTGCGCTCTTCGTATTCATCGGCCAGACACCGCGCACCGACTGGCTGGAAGCTGCGGTGATGCGCGACAAGGCGGGATTCGTCCTCTCCGGACGCGAAGTGCTCGACGAGGGGAAGGCGCCACCCGGATGGGGGACCGACCGCGAGCCCTTCCTGCTGGAAGCGAGCGTCCCGGGCGTCTTCGTGGCCGGCGACGTGCGCTATCGCTCGGTCAAGCGCATCGCAAGCGCTGTGGGCGAGGGGTCGATGGCGGTGCAGTTCGTGCACCAGTACCTGGCGACGCTCTAGGGCGCGAGCATGACGACCCTGGACGCGCTCCGCACGGCGCCCCTTTTCGCCCAGCTCCCCGAAGCGGACCTGCGGCGGCTGGCGCAGATGGCCGAGCCACTCAGCCTGGCACCGGGGGAGCTGCTGCTGCGCGAGGGCGATCCCGGTGACGCGATGTACGCGGTCGTCTCCGGCGAGCTGGACGTCACCAAGCGCTCGGGCGGCAACGAGATCCAGCTGGCACGGGTGGGGGCAGGCACGATCCAGGGCGAGATGTCAGCCATCGAGGGCAGGCCGCGGAGCGCGTCGGTGCGGGCCATCACCCAGGTCGAGGTGCTGCGCATCCCCCGCCAGGCCCTCCTCGCCGTGTTCGCCCTCACCCCCGAGGCGGCCTTCTCCGTGCTGCAGGTCGTGCTGAACCGCCTCCGCTCCACCGAATCGCTGCTCCGCGAGCGTGAGAAGCTCGCCGGCCTTGGTACGCTCGCCGCGGGGCTCGCGCACGAGCTGAACAACCCGGCCGCCGCCATCCGTCGATCGGTCTCGTCATTGGAGGAGGCGATCGTGGCCCGCGACGGGCTGCGGCCACCTGCCGCCGTCACCGAGCTGGAGCCGGCGGAGCCGGCGCCCGTGCTGGGACCGCTCGATCGGAGCGATCGCATCGACGAGCTCGAAGGCGTGGTCGGCGACTCGGCGCTCGCCGCCTCGCTAGTGGACGCAGGCTGGACGCCGGGGCAGCTGGAATCGGCCTTCGTCGGCCTCTCTGCCGATGAGGCCTCTGGAGCCGCCGCCTGGCTGGCGCAGACCAACACCGTGCGCGCCCTGCTCGGGGAGGTGAAGACCGCCGCCGATCGCATCAGCGAGATTGTGGGGGCGGTGAAGAGCTATGCGTACCTCGACCAGGCCCCCGTGCAACGCATCGACGTCCGCACCGGCCTCGACAACACGCTGCTCATCCTCCAGCACAAGCTCCGCGCCGGGGTCGACGTCATGCGCGACTACGCGAAGGACCTGCCCGAGATCGATGCATACGGCTCGGAGCTGAACCAGGTGTGGACCAACGTCATCGACAACGCGGTCGACGCGATGGATGGTCGGGGGGCGCTCGAGGTCCGCGCGGAGCCCACCGCGGACGGTGGAGTCAAGGTCACCATCTGCGACAACGGCCCAGGGATCCCGCCCGAGGCGCAGGCGCGCATCTTCGAGCCGTTCTTCACGACCAAGGCGCCAGGTGTCGGAACGGGGTTGGGCCTCCACATCAGCCACACGGTCGTCACGCGACACGGCGGGGACATGAGCGTGGACTCGAAGCCGGGTCGCACGTGCTTCGTCGTGACCCTGCCGGCGCATCTGCCCATCCAGCCGTCTCGCCAGGACCAGACCCCCGCGGACCGTCCTGCTGAGCATTGACGTGATGTCCATGCGGCGAAGCCTGCTGCTCGTGGCGGCGTTTGCCGCCTCCGGCACTGCGTGCCAGGCCCTTGCGCTGCCCACCCCGCAGCCCACTCCCCCGCCCACGCACACCATGTCCGCCGTCGTGCAGGTCCCGGTCGGGGCGGACAAGGCACACGTCGATACCGCCGAGGCGGTCTTCGCAAGGCGCCTCAAGACCCTTGGGATCACGAACTTCACCGTAGCGGTTGGCCCAACGATGCAGTTCAGCCTGGTCGTCCCGGACTCGGTTGATTCGCGGGCCGTTGAGGCGGTGCTGCATGCACCCGGCGTCCTGGCATGGGTCCCCTGGCCGAACGAGCTGTCAGATGCAATGCCAGGGGATCGCGTGCCGCCCGGGGCGACGCCACTCTTCGATTTGACGACGCAGATCGCATTCGCCGGGCCGTCCACCGTCGACGGCTCGGGCCAGCCCGCCATCGAGATCAGGCTCGCCCCGCAGGCGAGCAAAGCTCTTGCGGCCTACACCTCGAAACACGTCGGGGATACGCTCCCCGTCGTGCTCGATGGGGTGGTCCTGACGGCGCCCACCATCCAGTCGCCGATCACCAATGGGCACCTCCTCCTGGGCGGACCCCAAGATGACGCCGATACGACTCCCCTCGCCGCCCTTGCCGCGATCCTGGATTCCGGGCCGCTGCCCGCGGGCTGGGGGAGATAGGGCCGCTTGACATCGGCCAGCCAGAGGCCGTAGCGTCCCGCGAACAGTTCAAGACGGCGAAGATCGGGATGAGTAGCCGATCAGGCGCGCCTGCAGGGAGCCGGGAGCAGTGCAACCCCGGCGGTGGCGCGATCGGTGAATGGGCCCGGGAGCTCCGGCGGCGAACGCGAGACATCGGTCCGCAAGTAGCCTCCGGCGGAGAGGCACCGATAGCGAAGCCGAGGCCGTACGCACGCGAACGACGCGAGCCCGCGGTCGAATGAGCCCGGGTGAGAACACCGGGGAACAAAGGTGGCACCACGAGAAGACCCCCTCGTCCTTTGGGACGGAGGGGTCGCGTTGTTCTCGGAGGTGTTCGACATGTCCCCAACCACCCAGCGTCGGTTCCTGCTCGGCGAAGCCGAGATGCCGACGCACTACTACAACATCAGCGCGGACCTGCCCGTCCCGCTGCCGCCACCGCTCAATCCCGCCACGCGGGAACCGGTGGGACCCGATGCGCTGGCGCCGCTCTTCCCGATGGAGCTGATCCTCCAGGAGGTGAGCACCGAACGCTTCATCGAGATCCCCGCGCCGGTCCGCGAGGTGTACGCCACCTACCGGCCGTCGCCCCTGGTGCGAGCCGTGAGCCTCGAGCGATCGCTCGACACCCCGGCCCACATCTACTTCAAGTACGAGGGCGTCAGCCCGGCCGGCTCGCACAAGCCGAACACCGCCATCCCGCAGGCCTTCTACAACCGCGAGGCGGGCGTCACCAAGCTCGCCACCGAGACGGGCGCCGGCCAGTGGGGGAGCGCGCTCGCCTTCGCCGCCTCACAGTTCGGCCTCGACCTGAAGGTCTTCATGGTGAAGATCAGCTTCCTGCAGAAGCCTTACCGCCGAAGCATGATCCAGGCGTACGGCGCCTCGATCGTCCCCTCTCCGTCGACCGAGACGAACGCCGGCCGCGCCATCCTGGAGGCGGATCCGGAGTCGACCGGCAGCCTGGGGATCGCCATCAGCGAGGCGGTCGAGGTGGCAGCCACCCACGACGACACGAAGTACGCGCTGGGCAGCGTGCTGAACCACGTGCTCCTGCACCAGACGATCGTGGGGCAGGAGGCGATCACCCAGATGGGGATGGCCGGCGAAGGCCCGGACGTGGTGATCGGCTGCGCGGGCGGTGGGTCCAACTTCTCCGGCATCGCCTTCCCGTTCCTGCGGGAGCGGTTGGCGGGCCGATCGTCGACGCGCTTCGTGGCCGTCGAGCCGGCCAGCTGCCCATCCCTGACGAAGGGGGATTATCGGTACGACTTCGGGGACACCGTAGGGACCACCCCGCTCCTGAAGATGCACACCCTGGGCAACGACTTCAAGCCGGCACCGATCCATGCCGGAGGTCTCCGCTACCACGGCATGGCGCCCATGGTCAGCCACCTCTACGACCAGGGCTTCATCGATGCGGTGGCCTACAAGCAGAACGAGTGCTTCGAGGCGGCGATCCGCTTCATCCGGACCGAGGGGATCATCCCCGCCCCGGAATCGAGCCACGCCATCAAGGCGGCGATCGACGAGGCGCTTCGCGCCAAGGAGGCGGGAGAGGAGCGAGTCATCCTCTTCAACCTGTCCGGGCACGGCCACTTCGACATGGCCGCCTACGACGCCTACCTCGCCGGCGAATTGACCGAT
This sequence comes from Chloroflexota bacterium, assembly GCA_005879815.1. GTDB lineage: Bacteria > Chloroflexota > Limnocylindria > QHBO01 > QHBO01 > CF-82. Next base: position 2,843 of record VBKA01000033.1, on the reverse strand, counting down.
GTGGTCTACGAGCCTGCGCGCGCCGACGCTGACGGCGAGCGCCCGGCGGTCAGCGAGCGCGAGCCCGTGACCGCCTGACGCGTCCTTGGGGGCTGGAGTCCTGCGGAGGCGGCCACGTGTCCGGGTCGCCTCCGCATCGGTCCAGGGGAGCCGCCTTCTCAGGCGACGCCCGCTCAGCGCGTGACGTCGATGCGGGCGATGGTCGCCTGTGACGGGGCGTCCATCTTGAACGTGGCGGTATACAGGCCGCGCACCGCATCACACAGCGCGGCGTCGGTCACCGCGGTGCCGCTGGCCGCATCCGCGATCGTCGAGACCTGGGTCGTCGACAGCCGCGCAATAACGGCATTGAACGCCGCATCCGAATCCGTCTGCGCCACTCGCAGCTGGTCAGGAGTCCCGCGATGCTGTGCCTCGATGGCGGCGACGTTGATCTCGACCCACCTCTGATACGCACCCTCGTCGAGGCTGGCGATCATGGCCCTCGTCGTGGCATCGGTGGGGACGCTGCCCCCGATGGCGGCCCGCCCGAAGGCCGCGCAGGTTGCGACCGTGGTCCGGTCCAAGGCAGCCGCCTGGACGGTCATGCGATGGACGAGTGTTTGGTCGTCGAGGCGCAGGAGGCCGGGGATGAGATCGGTCTCGATGCGCGCCTGCACCTGATCCTGCGAGAGGCTGTCGAGGCTTTTGCCGTAGACGGTCGTCAGGCGGTGCTCGAGCGTGCTCCGGACGTCGGACGGGAGCCGCTCCCACTGGGTGCCGAACGCACCCGCGACCGCGCCTCCCAGCACGTTTGCCGCCAGCACCGCGATCACGATCTTGGCGACCGGATAGGCGAGGACCGCCGCCGCCACGGCGGCGATCTGCGTCAGTCGACGCCGGTACCACGGGGCCTTGGCGAGATTCCTGGGCGTGTCGCGGTTGGGGTCGGGAAATGGCGGGTTGGTATCCAGAGTCGTCTCCTGACGCTATATCGGGCTGGCGGGGCACGCAGGATGGCCCGCAGACCCCGCTATCCTCGCCGAACCGTCAAGGAGCCGTATGCAGGTGGTCTTGCACGGGAAGCACGAGTCAGAGAGCTTTCTGGGCGCCGCCCGTCACCGGGCTGAATCTTGCTCCGTATGCACGTCATGGGACGTTCTCATCCCTGAATGCCGGCACGGGGCGCAAATCCGGCCGTCTGACCCTCTCGCTCCTCCAGGTTCGTGCACCCGGTGCACTGGGGCTGGGGCAGGGCTTGATTGTGAGGGGCTAGGAGGTAGCGAAGAGGCGCTCAGCGGCCCGTTCGAGGCCTGCCACGCCTCGAATGTCGGAGTCGTACAGCGGCAGGATCGCCCGGACCTGGCCGTCGAAGGTGTCGCGAATCTCGCGCAGGTACTCGGCCTGCATGGCCACACGGTTCTTCACGAAGTCGCCGGCTCCCTCCGCTTCGGCGGGATCGATGACCATGTTGACTACGACTCCTCCCACCGGAATCCCGAAGTCGGTGAACCAGGCGACGAAGCGGCGGATGACCGCGATCGGCAGCGCTTCTGGGAGCGTGACGAAGAAGAAGGCGGTCTTCTCCGGGTCGGTGAGCAGCGTTCGTGCGTGCTCGATGCGCTCGCGGAAGGAGGTGAGGTACTCCATCAGCGGGTCCTCTTCCTTCTTCTTCGTGAACGAGAGCGCTTCCCGCAGCGTTTGGGCCTCCTCGCGCGACTTCACCATCTTCTCGACCCACAGCCCGTAGACCTTGCTCATGCCCAGCAGGCGCCGGGCGTTGGCCGTCGGAGCGGTATCGAAGACATAGACATCGAACTCATCACGGAACATGAGGTCCACCATGTTCTCGAACATCGCCGACTCTTCGAAGGCGGGGTTGGTGGTCGCCGCCTCCACGAACTCATCGGCCTTGGTGGAGATCTCGGCGAACTTCAGGAACCAGGCGATCTTGTCGCGAATCTCTCGCTTGGAGCGCTCGATCGCGTCCCGGGTATCGATCTCGAGCGCCCACAGGTTCTCGACTCCGGTGACGGCCGTCTGCTTGCCGAACACCTCCTGCCCGAGAAGGCCGGACAGCGAATGGACCGGATTGGTCGACGCCAGGAGCACCCGCTTGCCGGACCGCGCAAGGGAGACGGCATTCACGCCGGCCATGACGGTCTTTCCCACGCCGCCCTTCCCGCCGAAGAAGACGTACCGGAGGCCGGGGTGTCCGGCGACGAAGTCGACCATGGAGGTCTCGACCAGGGTCTTGCCGTCGACGAGGACGGAGAGGGCCGATTCCTTGTCCTGGACCGTGACAGCGGCGGTCGTCATGCCGAGGCTCCATCGCCGTACATGAGCTCGGCAACACGCTCGATCATGGGCAGGCCGGTGACGTCGCGCTCGAGCTCCGGGATGCGAGCCAGGACCGTCTTGCCGAAGCCGCGGTCGATCTCTGCCAGCTGGCCACGCTGCATCTCGATTCGGTTGCGCAGGTAGGCGGGAGCCTGGTCGTCCGCCAGCTCGGGCGGCAGGATGCGATTCACGATGTAGCCCGCCACCGGCACCTCGAAGCGGGCGAAGAGCTCGGCGGCCTTGCGAGTGTCGAGCAGGATCATCTGCTCGGGGATCACGACGAAGAAGAAGGCGGTCTTCTCGCGGTCGGTGAGGATTCGCGAGGCGGCGTTGATTCGCGTGCGGATGTACTGGAGCTCGCCCAGGATCTGGTCTTCGGCCATCTCCTTCTGGCGACGCATCCGGGCCGCGACCTCCTCGTACTCCCGCATCTCCTCGCGCAGGTGCGTGATCTTGCCGATCCACTCGTCGTAGACCTTGGCCATCGACAGGTAGTAAAGGGCGTGGCCGAGAGGGACGAGGTC
>VBKA01000032.1:4926-36099 GCA_005879815.1 Chloroflexota bacterium | reverse complement strand
ACCACCCCCGAGCGGACGCAGCTGCTTCGCGCGCTCGGAGCGGAGATCGTCTACTCGCCCGGCGCCGAGGGCAGCAACGGCGCGATCAGCCTCGCGCAGGAGCTGGCTTCGGAAAATCCGGAGCTCTTCATGCCGTTCCAGTACGGCAACGAGGCCAATCCTCGCGTCCACGAGGAGGCCACCGGGCCCGAGATCCTGGCGCAGGTCCCGGACCTCGACGTCTTCGTCGCCGGCCTGGGCACCGGCGGGACCCTGACCGGCGTGGGGAGATGCCTGAAGCGCGAGCGCTCCGGCGTGCGGGTGGTGGCCGCCGAGCCGCTTCCCGGTGAGCTGGTGTCGGGGCTCCGCTCCCTGGACGAGGGCTTCGTGCCGCCCGTGCTCGACGCCAGCGTGCTGGACGATCGCTACCTGGTCAGCAACCGCGACGCGTTGGTCGGCGTGCGGCGGCTGATGCGCGAGGAAGGGCTCTTCGCCGGGCTGTCGAGTGGTGCGGTTCTCTCGGTCGCCCTGAGGGTGGCGGCTGTGATGGGGCGCGGCACCATCGCGATGCTTCTCGCCGACGGTGGCTGGAAGTACCTGTCGACCGACCTGTGGACGCGCGACCTCAACGAGCTCAGCGACGAGCTCGAGGGCTCGGTCCTGTGGTGAGTGGAGAGGACCCGGCGCAGCCACCCATCGGTCTCACCATCCTGCGACCCATCGCCGATGCGATGCTGACGCACGCCCACGCCGAACTGCCCAACGAAGCGTGCGGGATCCTGTCAGGTTCGCTGGCCGATGGGATCGCCTCGTCGTTCCACCCGGCCCGCAACGCGGAGGCGTCGCCGCTGCGTTACAGCGTCCACCCGGAGGACCTGGTACGCATCGTTTTCGAGATCGAGGACGCGGCCAGGGACCTGGTGGCGATCTTCCACTCCCACACGCGCTCCGCCGCCGTGCCATCCGCCACGGATCGCCGAGCCGCCATGTATCCCGATGCGTTCTACGTGCTCGCCTCGCTCGCCCATCCCGAGGCGTCGCCGGAGAGCGCACTTCGCTCCTGGCGCATCCATGGCGGCCAGGCCTTCGAGGTGCCGCTGAACGTCGGCTAAGCCCGGTTTGGCCGCGTCGGCTACCCTGAGCCAATGGCCGTCGCAGTCAGAACCTCGCGCTTCGCGGACGCCGTCTACCGCGACCGCCTCCGTCGCGCAGCCGAAGAAGCGGCGGCTCGCGATGTCGATGCGCTCCTCGTCACGCCTTCCGTGGATTACGCCTATCTGCTCGGGTACCGCGCGCCCGCGCTGGAACGCCTCACCTGCCTGATCGTGCCCGCCGAGGGCGTGCCGTCGCTGGTGGTGCCCCACCTCGAGGAGCCACTCGCCCGCCACGAGCTCGGAGACCTGGCGGACGACCTCGTGATCGTGCCCTGGGACGAGACTGCGGATCCGTTCTGGATCGTACGCGACCTGTTGCAGGGCCGCGCCATGCGGGCCGCGGTGCAGGACCAGATGTGGGCGCGCTTCGTCCTGCGTCTGCGGGCGGCGCTGGATCCGATTGAGCTGGTCGAGGCCGGACCGGCGATCAGCGCCCTGCGCCGGATCAAGACCCCTGACGAGATCGATCGGCTGCGGCTGGCGGCCCGCGCGGCCGACGAGGCGATGGACGAGGTCCGTACCGAGCGCTTCGCGGGCCGCACCGAGCGTGAGTTGAGCGCTCGCATCCGGGAGCTTCTCCTGAAAGCCGGCCACCAGAGCGCCGACTTCGCGATCGTCGGATCCGGCCCCAACAGCGCCTCCCCCCATCACGAGCCAGGCGACCGGGTCATCGCGGCCGGCGACGCGGTGGTGCTGGACATCGGGGGCATCCGCGACGGGTATGCCTCCGACACCAGCCGAACCGTGTTCGTGGGAGAGGTGCCGCGCGAGTTCAGCGCGCTGTACGACGTGCTGCAGCGCGCCCAGCTCGCTGCCTGCACCGCCGTGGCACCGGGCGTCCCGGCCGAGGAGGTGGATCGCGCGGCGCGCCGCCTGATCGCCGAGGGCGGGTATGGCGATGCCTTCATCCATCGCACCGGCCACGGCATCGGCATGGAGACCCACGAAGAGCCCTACATCGTCGATGGCAACGCAGAGTCGCTGCGTCCCGGCCATGCATTCAGCATTGAGCCCGGCATCTACCTGACGGGGGAGTGGGGCGCGCGGATCGAGGACATCGTGGTGTGCACCGAGGACGGCAGCGAGGTCCTCAATCGGTCCAGCCGGGAGCTCATCTCGGTCGAATAGCCCCGCAGAAGCCGGGTCGGCTCAGCCCTTCGGCGGACGCTTCACGCTGTAGGAGTTCACGAGCGCGGTCAGCACCTGGTCGATGGCGGCGTTCGCCTCGCGCACCGCGGCGGTGACCTGGGCGACCTCAGCCGCCCGGCGTCGCAGATGCGCAAGGATGCCTTCGATGACCGGAGACCGATAGAAGAGGAAGGCCTCGATCGCCTCGGCCAGCGTCAGACCCGCGGCTGAAGCCTCCGTTCCGTACAGCGAGCCCATCTTCTCCGCCTCTTCCAGGAGCAGGTCGCGCTCCGAGCGCTTGGCGGCGGCCACGTACTCGATCACCAGGTTGAAGGTGCGCTGCCCCCAGCGCCGGAAGTCCTCGCGTTGGTCGGCGCCCAGGCGCGACTGCCAGGGCATCCCCGCGTAGCCGGTGCGCTGCATGCGGCGATGGACGTCGCCGATGATCGTGGTCGAGGCGTCCGCCAGCTGTCCGGTGGCGTAGCGCGTACGTCGGGGCGTGCTGGTCATGGCCTCGAGGCTCGAGCGCAGGAAGCGGCGATGGCCGCCTGCGGTTTGGTAGCTCTGCACCTTGCCGCCGTCCGCCCAGCGGCGCAGCGTGTCCGGCCCGACGCCGACCAGGCGCGCGGCTGCCCCAATCGGCAGCCACGGATCTTCGGGGCTCGAGGGCCTCGCGGTGTTGCTGGTCATCGGCGCCCGAGCTGGTCCGCGGTCATCTCGCCCAGCTCGCCCCACAGGTGGACCACGGCCTCCATGCCACCGGACAGATTGGCGATGGGCATCCATTCGTTTGGCGCGTGGAAGTTGCCGTTCGGCGACGCAAAACCAACCAGGACCGAGCTGAGGCCGACGTGGGCCCTGAGCGCGGCTACCACCGGGATCGAGCCCCCGCTGCGGAGGAAGACGGGTGCCTTGCCGAACGCCGCCTCGAGCGCGCGCGCGGCAACTGCCACGGCCGGATGATCGAGCGGGGTCAGCGCCGGAGCCCCGCCGTGGATGATGCGGACATCCACCTTCACCTCCGGCGGCGCGATGCGCCGCAGATGATCGACCACCAGGCGTTCGATCTCGTGGAAGTCCTGGTCGGGGACCAGCCGCGCGCTGAATTTGGCCGCTGCCCAGGCAGGGATGATCGTCTTGGCCCCTTCCCCGGAATAGCCGCCCCAGATGCCGTTAATGTCGAGCGTCGGCCGTGCCGAGATTCGTTCGGCGTAGGTGTATCCCTCCTCGCCGGACCAGAGCTGTGGCACGCCTGTCTGCTCGCGGAACTCTTCCTCATCGAAGGGGACCGCCGCCGAGGCGGCTCGGTCGGCATCGGTCAGGGGTCGGACCTTGTCGTAGAAGCCCGGAATCGTGATCCGTCCATGCTCATCCTGCAGGCCGGCAAGCATCTCGACCAGGACTCTTGCCGGATTGGCGATCGCGCCACCGTAGCCACCGGAGTGGAGATCCTGGAACGGACCGCTGACCCGGACCTCGAAATAGGCGATCCCCCGCAGGCCATACGTGATGGCCGGCGTCCCTTCATCGTCCTGCATGCCCGTGTCGCTCACCACGCACAGGTCCGCGGCGAGAAGCTCGGGGTGTTCGCCAATGAACTCATCGGCTGCCTCCGACCCGACCTCTTCGTCTCCCTCGAAGAAGATGCGCAGGTTCACCGGCAGGCGCCCAGCGCTCGCCATCCATGCCTCGGCTGCCTTGAGGTGGATGAAGATCTGGCCCTTGTCGTCTCCCACACCCCGGGCGTAGATCCGGCCGTCCTCGTGCCTCGGATCGAACGGCGGGCGCACCCACTCGGCAAGTGGATCTGGGGGCTGCACGTCGTAGTGGCAGTAGACGAGGACCGTCGGACGGTCCGGCCCTGCATGCAGCCAAGCGGCGGTGACGATCGGATGACCTCTCGTCTCGTGAAGGGCAACCTGTTCGAAGCCGATGGTGGCCAGCTCGAGCATGATCCATTGCGCCGCGTGGCGGACTTCGCCCGTCTTGGTTGGATCGGCGCTCACCGATTCGATGCGCAGGAACTCGTCGAGCTCACGCAGGTGGCGGTCCCGGTTCTGCCGCAGGTGCGCCAGCGCCGCCGCAAGCGCGGTGTTCGTTTCAGTCGTCATTCCGCGGATGATAGAGAGGCCCCGGCCGATGCGCCTGCTATCGGATGAGCCCGAACAGGAACGCGAGGAAGAGGGCCAGCGCGACGGGCGGCAAGAACGCAGCGATCCGCAGCGGCCGCGGCCAACCGGCCCCGCCGGCAAGGGCGTAGATCGGGATCGTCACCGGGAATGCAATGGTGGCGAGGGAGTAGCCGATGCGTCGGCGCAGGCTGAGATCCCGCCGATCCTGCACGTCGAGCCAGTAGGCGGCGATCATGCCGAACGAGATCAAGGCCAGGACCACGAAGACGGTCCACACCATCGGAAGGAGCACGTGCGGATGCTAGCGGGCGAGCACCGGTCATGGCCTCCTGTGGCTCAGCGGCCAGCCCGAGATTCGCGAAATCGGCGATGCCGCTCGCGATCCTCGTCGCCATCGAAGACCTCGCCGACCCAGCCCAGTGGGCGCCGGCGCGGCAGGCGCGGCTCGGAGTCGGGCAGCAGCGCTTCCATCGCCTCGCGCACCCGCGCCTCGAGATCGGCGCGTCCGGCCGCGCCGCGAAAGCCCGCGGTCGCCAGCGGCTCACCACAGCGGACGACCACCTGCTTCCGGAACCAGAGCTCGCTCGTGCCGATGATCGCGCACGGGAGAAGCGGAACGCCTGAGGCGCTGGCGAACGCCACCGCACCCTCCTCAAAGGGCAGAAGCTGTGATTCGCGGTATCCGCCGCGTCCCTCCGCGAAGATTCCCAGCACGCCGCCCGCCTGGAAGACACGCCGAACGGCGCGGACCGCCGACACGAGGTTCGTCTTCTCCGGGTTGTAGGGGATGACGCCGCCGATCACGGCCATCGCGCGGTTCTTGAACCCGTGGCTGAAATCGGCCTCTCGAGGGCCGAACCAGGTGATCCGCGGGCGAGCCGGGGTCACCGCGATCACGATGATCGGATCCCATCCCGAGTGGTGGTTGATCACCAGCAGGAACGGAGCGGCCGGCCAGTTGCTGAGCCCCTCGAGGCGCACGTCGAACAGCAGGCGCACGACCGCGGCTGCGAGCCAGCGCACGAGCCGGTAGCGCAGCGTGACCGCGACCGATAGCTCGCGCGGGCCGGTACGGCGGGCACGCGCCTGATCAGCTGGCGGCGGCGTCCCGCCGATGAGCCGGCTCACGCCTCGGCGGGCGCCTCGATGGTCGTCTGCGCCGTACGCATCCGGCCGGGCTCGCGGACGTGGCGCAACGCCCAGGCTCCGATCGCCAGCTCGAGGGCCATGAACACGAAGATCGCGCGGTACGCGAGTCCCGGGCCGCCGGCCGCATTGGCGGCCAGCGTCACCACCACGAACACGACGACCCCGCCCACGGTGCTGGCGATGGGCCCCGCACTCGCGACGGCGATGTTGCTGATCCCCATGTAGCGGCCGGATTCGGCCTTGGGGATGATGTCCGAGGAAGACGCCGCTGCACACCCCGATCGGTACCGCAGCTGCCACAACCATCCAGTAGGCAGGTCCAAACGCCAGCATGATCGCTCCGACCACGCCGAGCGCGATGGCCACGTACAGGACCGGCTTTCGTCCGATGCGGCTCGAGATCCATCCGCCGGGGACGGCAGCCAGCAGCGCCGAGACCGCGACGGCGATGATCACAGGGAATTGCATTCGCTGGGCATCATCCGGGTTCATGCCGTGGGCGTTCTCCAGGAAGAAGACGGCGAAGGCCTGCAGGCTGACCAGGGCGGTCAGCACGAAGAGCCGCGAGATCAGCAGCCAGACGTAGTCTCGTTGCTGCAGGATGTCGGTTCCCCAGGCACCTCGTGCACGCTCCAGCAGCGACAGGCTCGACTCTGGCGCCGGCCGATCCGGGACCCAGATGACCGTGATGAGCATGGTCGTCACCTCGACCAGGGCGATCGCGGCGAAGACGCCGAGGACGATCAGGGGCGCGTGCAGCTGGACGGGCAGGACCACCAGGAAGAGGATCGCCAGGCCGGGGCCAAGCAGGTTGCCGGCGATGTTCGCCGCTCCCAGCAGCCCGGACGCGATGCCCACCTGGCGGCCGGGCACCAGGTCCGGCACGTACCCCTGGTACGGCCCCTGCGCGAAGTTGCTGCTGAACTGGAGCAACGCGACGGCCCCGACGAAGGGCCAGTAGGCCTGGTTCCAGAAGGCCAGGGCGGCCAGTGACAGGAATACGAGGTCCATGGCGGTGCCTGCCAGGATGTATGGCTTTCGCCGGCCGAGCCGGGTGCGGGTGTGGTCGCTGATGGCACCCATCGTTGGCTGGACGAGGATTGCGATCAGCACACCGGCGGTGGTGATGACCCCGATCGCCAGGCCCGCCAGCGGGTGCGTCGAACTGCCGAGCACGCCCTTGGATTCGACCAGACGCGGAATGACGCTGAAGGTGAACGCACCCCACAGGACGGTGATCGCCAGCCAGTAAGCCGTCACTGCCAGCAGTCGCCACCAGCTCAGCGACGCGGTGGGTCGACCGAGCTCATCGCGGCCCTGGTCCGCGGTCGGCGCTGCGAGATCCATCTGCCCCTCCGTTCCTCCGGCGGACGATACAGGCCCGCCGCTTGATCGGGAAGAGCTTGCTGCGCGGCCCCTGCGGTATCACTGCGGTAAGGTGGGCGTCCCGATGACGGAGCGGCTTCCTTCCGCCCTGCGCCACGCCGACTTCCGGCGGTTCCTCGCGGCACGCCTGCTCGCCAATGTCGGCGCACAGATGGTGACTGTCGCGGTCGGTTACCAGGTCTACCAGCTGACCCGGCGACCGCTGGACCTGGGGCTGGTGGGCCTGAGCCAATTCCTGCCCTTCGTGCTGCTGATCCTGCCCGCGGGCCAAGCGGCCGATCGCTGGGACCGCAGGCGGATCGTCGCCGCCTGCTATGCAACCCTGGCACTGTGCGACGTCGCCCTCACCTGGTTCAGCGCCACCGGCGTCAGCGACCCCGCACCAATCTTTGCGGTGATGGCCCTATTCGGGACGGCGCGCGCCTTCAACATGCCGACGGGGCAGGCGCTGCTGCCAAACCTCGTTCCGCGCGCCGACTTCGGGGGCGCGGTGGCCATCAACTCATCCGCGCTGCAGGTCGCGACCATCGCCGGCCCAGCGATCGGCGGGCTGGTCTTCCTCGCCGGGCCAGCCGTGGTGTACGTGAGCGTCGCGGTGCTGATGGCCATCGCCAGTCTTCTGACCCTTGCGTTGTCGAGGGGCGGACGGACGGAACGAACCCGCGAACCGATCACCGCCAAGGAGCTCTTCTTGGGGATCAGCTTCGTGCGCCGGCGCCCGGTGGTCCTTGGCTCGATCTCCCTCGATCTGTTCGCGGTCCTCTTCGGCGGTGCGACGGCGTTGCTGCCGGTCTACGCCAGCGACATCCTGCGCGTGGGACCAACGGGGCTCGGGATCCTGCGCGCGGCACCGGCGCTTGGCGGAGCTGTCTGCGCGGCGCTGCTCAGCGCTCGACCGTTGAGCCGGCACGTCGGTCGTGCGATGTTCGGCGGGGTCGCCGTCTTCGGGGTCGCGACCCTCCTCTTTGGCGTCTCGACCAGCTTCCCACTGTCGCTGGCGGCGCTGGCGGTGATGGGGGCGGCCGACATGGTGAGCGTCTACGTCCGGCACCTGCTCGTACAGCTGGAGACGCCCGATGCGATCCGCGGGCGGGTGAGTGCCGTGAACGCGGTGTTCATCGGCGCCAGCAATGAGCTCGGCGAGTTCGAATCGGGCGTCACCGCGGCGTGGCTGGGTACCGTGCCCGCGGTCCTGGTCGGCGGTGCAGCGACCATCGCAGTGGCCGGGCTGTGGACGTGGCTCTTTCCCGCGCTCCGCCGCCTCGACCGCTTCCCGGGGCATGTCGGTGCCATTGAGGCAGCCACCGCGGCGCCGGACGCACCCGGGATCGGAGCGGATTCGGAACCAATCGTGGGATCCGGCTCGGCTGCTCGGCCGGGGTAGAATTCCGGCCGATGTTCATCGATCCCATTGCCCTCCACCTCGGGCCCATCCAGGTCCACTGGTACGGGATCATCATCGCCACGGCCGTGCTGGCTGGCGCCTTGCTGGGCACGCGGGAGGCTCGCCGCCGAGGCGAGGACCCGGACAAGGGCTGGTCGATGCTGCTGCTGGTGATCGTGACCAGCATCGTTGGAGCCCGGCTCTACCACGTCATGCATGAGTGGGGCCCGGTGTACTCCAAGGATCCCCTGCTGATCCCCCAGATATGGAACGGCGGGATCGGCATCCCGGGCGCGATCATCGGCGGGGCCCTGGGTATCGGGTGGTATACGCGCCGCAACGGCATGCCCTTCGCCCGGTGGCTGGACATCTTCGCGCCGGCCCTGCTGCTGGGCCAGGCCATCGGTCGCCTCGGCAACTTCGTGAACCAGGAGCTGTACGGGCCACCCACCACACTGCCGTGGGGCATTCCGATCGATGCGGCCCACCGCGCCGGCACGCCCTGGGACCCGATCACCTACCCGGTGGCGGTGACGCACTTCATTCCGCTCTTCGCCTACGAGGCGATTCTCAACCTGATCGGGATGGCAGTCCTGCTGTATGTCGCGCGGCGCTATGCCAGGCGCCTGTACGACGGAGACGTGGCCCTCCTCTACATCGTCTGGTACGGCTGGGTGCGGTCGGCGCTCGAGACGCTGCGCGTGGGCAACTGGTACATCGGCCCATTGCCGACGGCGACCTGGCTGGGCCTGGCGGGAGTCCTCGCGGCGGCAGGCTTCCTCATCCTGCGCCACGCGCGGGGCTGGGGGACGCCGGGGGCCTGGATGCATCGAGCCCCGCCGGCCGGCACCGCTGGCGGTGGCCCAGCGCCGGCGCCGCCCCCCAGGTCGGAGCCGTCTCCTGGCTGAGCCGGAGATCCTCCCAGACATCACCGCCGCGATCGGCGGCACACCGCTCGTCGCCCTGGACAAATTGGCCGACGGCGTTGCTGGCCGGGTGGTGGCCAAGCTCGAGGCGATGAACCCGGGCGGATCGGTGAAGGACCGCATCGGGTTGCCGATGATCGAGGCCGCCGAGCGCGCCGGCCTGCTGAAGCCCGGCGGCACGATCGTGGAACCAACCAGCGGGAACACTGGCGTTGGGCTGGCGATGGTTGCCGCGACGCGCGGCTATCGCTGCATCTTCGTCATGGCCGACAAGCAGTCGGAGGAGAAGCGGGCGCTGCTGCGCGCCTACGGCGCCGAGGTGGTCATGTGCCCTACCGATGTCGACCCCGACGACGAGCGCAGCTACTACCGGGTCAGCGATCGCCTGGCGCGGGAGATCCCCGGAGCATGGAAGCCGGACCAGTACACCAACCCGGCCAATCCCGAAGCCCACTATCAGGACACTGGGCCGGAGATCTGGGATGCCACGGAAGGCCGTGTCACGCACTTCGTGGCGGGGATCGGAACCGGAGGGACGATATCGGGAGTCGGTCGATACCTCAAGGAGCGCAAGCCGGACCTGGTGGTGGTGGGCGCCGACACGGAGGGGAGCGTCTTCTCGGGTGACACGCCGCGCCCCTACCTGACCGAGGGGGTGGGCGAGGACTTCTGGCCGGATACCTATGACCGCGAGGTGTGCGACAGCATCGTCCGCGTCTCGGACCGCGATGCCTTCCTCACCGCACGGCAGGCGACGCGGAGCGAGGGGATCCTGATGGGCGAATCGTGCGGAACCGCGCTGTGGGCCGCCCTCCAGAGCGCCCGCCAGGTCGCGGATGCGCGTGCGGTCTTCGTAGTGCTGCTGCCGGACTCAGGTCGGAACTACCTGGGCAAGCTCTACGAGGACGAGTGGCTTCGGCGGGTTGGGGTGCTCGGGGCGGATGAACGTGTGGCCGACTACGACTGGCGTGTGACCGACATGGGCCCGGTGGTGCGGCATGAGTCTAGGCCGCGACCGTCCTCCTGACCGGAGTGGCGCTTTGAGCTTCGTCCCACGCGCGGAGTATCGTTGTGGGCGGACGTTTGGCACTGAGGACTGACTCATGACCCAGGTCGCAGAGCCCACGACGGCGACCTCAACCCCGACCGCGCGCGTGCAGCACTGGATCGGTGGCAAGCGAGTGGCCGGGGCGTCCGGACGCAGCGGGCCGGTCTACAACCCCGCCACCGGCGACATCGCGCGCGAGGTGGACTTCGCGTCGGTCGAGGAGGTCAATGACGCGGTGCAGGCGGCCAAGGCCGCCTTCCCGGCGTGGCGCGCAACGAGCATCTCCAAGCGGACCGAGATCCTGTTCCGGATGCGCGACCTGGTCGACCAGCATCGGGCCGAGATCGCCGCCTACCTGACCGCGGAGCACGGCAAGGTGCCCGCCGACGCTCTTGGGGAGGTGGCTCGGGGGCTCGAGAACCTCGAGTTCGCGACGGGCATCCCGCACCTGCTCAAGGGCGGCTTCTCCGAGCAGGTTTCGACCGGGGTGGACGTCTATCAGATCCGCCAGCCGCTTGGCGTTGTCGCCGGCATCACCCCGTTCAACTTCCCGGCCATGGTGCCGATGTGGATGTTCGCTAACGCCATCGCCTGCGGCAACGCGTTCATCCTCAAGCCATCGGAGAAGGATCCGTCAGCATCGGTCTACGTGGCGGAGCTGTGGAGAGAAGCAGGCCTGCCAGACGGCGTATTCAACGTGCTCCACGGCGACAAGGTGGCCGTCGACGCCATCCTCGGCCACCCTGACATCGCGGCGGTCAGCTTCGTTGGCTCGACCCCGGTCGCCCGCTACATCTACGAGCACGCCACCGCCGCGGGCAAGCGCTGCCAGGCGCTGGGCGGGGCGAAGAACCACATGGTGGTGCTGCCCGACGCCGATATCGGCATGGCTGCCGATGCCGCCGTGTCGGCCGCCTACGGCTCGGCCGGCGAGCGCTGCATGGCCATCAGCGTGGTCGCGGCGGTCGGCGACGTGGCCGACCCGCTGATCGAGGCGATCAAGGAACGCCTCCCCAAGGTCCGGGTCGGGCCGGGGAGCGACCCGCGTGCCGAGATGGGTCCGCTGATCACTCGCGAGCACCGCGACAAGGTGGCCTCCTACCTGGAGAGCGGGCCGCAGCAGGGCGCCGAGCTCGTTGTCGATGGCCGCGAGCACCCGCTCTATCGCGATGGAAAGGGGTTCTTCCTGGGAGTCTCGCTGCTCGACCGCGTCACGCCAGAGATGGATTGCTACCGCAACGAGGTCTTCGGCCCGGTGCTGGAGATCGTCCGAGTGCCTGACTATCCGGAGGCGGTCCAGCTGGTCAACGACAACCCGTACGGCAACGGCGTGGCGATCTTCACCCGTGACGGTGGAGCGGCGCGCCAGTTCCAGTTCGACGTCAACGTGGGCATGGTCGGCGTCAACGTGCCGATCCCGGTGCCGGTCGCCTACTACAGCTTCGGCGGCTGGAAGTCATCGCTCTTCGGCGACCTGCACATGTACGGGCCAGAGGGGATCCAGTTCTACACGCGCGGCAAGGTCGTCACCTCGCGCTGGCCGGACCCGGGCACGAGCAAGGTCGACCTCGGCTTCCCGCACACCCGCTGACGAGACACTCACCGCACGTACTCCAGTTCGCATGTGCTCCCTGGAGCGCGTAACGACCAACAAGGTCCGGCTGTCTGCCGCATGACGGTTCGTCAGTGGTCCGCTTGTGACGGAGGCATCTCATTCGGCGCCCGAACGGTTGTCGCCGGGCTCGTTGTTGGCGTTCGATGGATGACTGGAGACTGCAGCGTCACATTCGCGCGCAGAGGCCGCCTTCGGTGCGGCTGATTGATCCGAGGTGCATGCCACAATGGCCCGCGCATGCCTGATCCCAAGGATCGCGAGCGGATCGACCGCTTCGAGACGCGAACCGTGCACGCCGGCGCCGAACCGGATCCCGCGACGGGTGCGGTCATCCCGGCCATCGAGATGAGCACCACCTTCAAGCAGAACGCGGTTGGCGAGCTGCGCGAGGGGTACGACTATGCCCGGACCGACAACCCCACCCGTCGCGCCCTCGAGGCGGCGATCGCCGACCTGGAGACGGGTCAGCACGGCATCGCCTACGCCTCCGGCATGGCCGCCACCCAGAACGTGCTCTACCTGCTCGATCCCGGCGACGCCATCCTGATCAGCGACGATGTCTACGGCGGGACCTGGCGCCTCGCCGATCGCGTCTGGCGGCGCTACGGCATCGAGCCGATCCCGGTCGACCTGAGCGACCTGGACGCCCTCGCCCGGGCGCTGGCCGACAACGAGACCGTCCGCCTGGTGTGGGTCGAGACGCCCACCAACCCTCTGCTCAAGATCGTCGACATCAGCGCGGTGGTCCGGCTGGCGGCCGGCAGGGGAGCCCTGACCGTCGTTGACAATACGTTCGCCACGCCGTTCCTGCAGCGACCGCTCGAGCTGGGCGCAGACATCGTCCTCCACTCGGCGACGAAGTACCTCGG
This sequence comes from Chloroflexota bacterium, assembly GCA_005879815.1. Classification (GTDB taxonomy): domain Bacteria; phylum Chloroflexota; class Limnocylindria; order QHBO01; family QHBO01; genus CF-82. The sequence goes on along the minus strand of VBKA01000032.1, from coordinate 23,329 downwards.
GGGCCACTCGGACGTGGTCGGCGGTGTGCTGGCCACGCGGCGCGACGACCTGGCCGAGCGGCTGCGATTCAACCAGAACGCTGCCGGGGCGGTCCCCAGCCCCTTCGACTGTTGGCTCGTGCTGCGCGGGTTGCGAACCCTGGCGCTGCGCATGGAGCGCGCCTCTGCCAGCGCGGCGCTGCTGGCGGCTTGGCTTGGCGGGCGGGGGGAAGTCGACCGGGTCCGATATCCGGGCCTGCCGGAGCATCCGGACCGAGACTTGGTGCGGCGACAGATGCACCTGCCCGGCGCGATGGTCAGCTTCGAGGTCGCCGAGGCTGCGGGCGGCGCGGCCCGCGCGCGCGCCATCGCGGGCTGCACGCGGCTCTTCACGCTCGCCGAATCGCTGGGCGCCGTCGAATCACTGATCGAGGTGCCGGCCGGCATGACCCACCAGTCGGTTGCCGAGACGCCGCTGGCGGTGCCGGCGGCGCTCATCCGGCTCTCCGTCGGGATCGAGAGCGTCGACGACCTGGTGGCGGACCTCGACGCGGCGTTCGCCGCGACGTCAGCGTGATCGGCAGCGCTCCGCCCGCCGACCCGCTGAGCGGTCGACTGACGATCGGTTTCAAGACCACGCCCATCGGCGTCACCTGGGAGGCGCTCGACGAGGTGTGGCAGGCCGCTGGAGAGATCGAGGTCTTCGCCGCTGGCTGGATGGCGGACCACCTCATGGATGCGACTCGCGGGCGTGGCGGCCAGTCCTGGGAAGCATTCACGCTGATGGCGGCCCTCGCCCACCGGGTCCCCGGCAAGCGGCTCGGTCACGCGGTGCTGGCGAACACGTTCCGCCACCCAGCCCTCGTCGCCAAGGCAGCGACCGTGATGGACCAGGTGACCGATGGCCACTTCATCGTGGGCCTCGGCGCCGGCTGGCACGAGGGCGAGCACGATGCCTTTGGTATCCCCCTTCCGCCGATCCGCGAGCGGATCGACCGGCTCGAGTCAGCCGTGGGCGTGCTGCGCGCGCTCTTCTCCGAGGCGGCTCGTTCCGAGCCGGGCGTGACGCTCGATGATCCCTTCTACCCGCTGCGGGACGCGACCAACGACCCGCCGCCCCGCTCGACGCATGGCCCGCCGATCTGGCTGGGCGGCCAGAAGCCGCGAGGGATGGCCCTCGCGGCCCGCGCGGCGTCCGGGTGGCTGATGCCCGGAAATCGGGCGGGTGAGATCGGCTATCTCGTGGAGAAGCGCGATGCCATGCTCCGGGCGCTCGAATCGGCTGGGCGGGATCAGGCCGGCTTCACCTTCGGTGCGCAGGTGAGCTGCGGCGCGACGGCATCCGACCGCCGGACTGCGTTGCAGGAGGCTCGCGCGTTCGTGGACGCTGGAGCGCAGCACGTGATCCTGGGCATGGCGCCGGCGCTCGGCGGCGACGTCATGCGCGCCATCGCCCGCGAGGTGGCCGAGCCGCTCGCCGAGGTGCCGCTCAAGGTTCCCGCGTGAGCGTCGGATCGCACGACAGCCATCGCCCCGATCCGTCCACGGAACCGGCGGCGGATGGCCCCACCGAGCTGGTGCCGAACGAGAAGGGCGACCTCGTGGAGCGTCTCTCCGCCGGCACCGCCACGCTCCTGCTGGTCTGGCTCATCGGGATCGGGGCTGGCACCGCGCTGCTGGGAGTCTGGCTGCTCGTCTACCTGCTGAGTGGCACGCGGCTGGGGATTGGAGCGCTGTTCGGCGGCCCAGGCCTGTACACCGCCCTGACCGGCGCCTCGGGCCCTTGCGTCCTCTGGCTGGCTGGCCGCGCCCAGGGCCACGGCCTGGGCTGGTTCCTGCTCACTGCGGTCAAGATCGGCCTGGTCATGCTGACCATCCTGTTCGCCTTCGTCGCGGTGTCGATGCTGGTCTTTGGATTTGCACCCGGCCCCGGCGCCCCTATCGCCGCGGCGACCGCCCTGGTCCTGACGCTCGCGGCCACCCTCATCTGGGGCTTGGCGACCTGGTCGGCGGATCGCTACATCGCCCGCGCTCGACTGCGCACCGGATGAGCGGTCAGATCTCGTAGCTCTTCAGCGTCTCCGCGATCTCGATCGGCCCGTCATAGGCGGTCTTCGCCTCTTGAATCGCCCATTTCCCGTCGTCCGGCAGGGGGATGTGGGTGAGCACCAGCTTGCGGGCTCCGGCGCCCTGTGCCACCTCCGCAGCCTCCGCGGGCATCAGGTGCCCGCGGCTTTGTGGCGCCGGATCGTCCTCCTTTAGTGAGCGAAGGGCCGCCTCGCACAGGAAGAGGTCGGCGTGATCCGCCAGGCGGGGCAGTGCCGGGCACGGCCCGGCATCTGCGGAGAAGGCGAAGATCTTGTTCGGATCCTCACCGGCGCCCCGGGCCTGGACCCGGAATCCCCAGGTGCGCACGTAGTGCTGGGTCTCGTCAGGCTCGAAGCGGAGATCCCCGATCTCGATCGGCCGTTTGCCGTCGTGCTCGTCGAAGATGAAGCTCTTGTCGAAGAAGTTGACATAGCCCGCGCCGAGGGCCAGCTCCGAGATCTGCGCCATGGAGCCGGGGGGCACGATCACCAGCAATCGCTTCTTGGCCACGTCGATCCACGGGTAGCTGTAGCGCAATGTCACCAGGTCCAGGCAATGGTCGGTGTGCATGTGGCTGATGACGACCGCGTCCAGCTCATCGGGCGTGTTGCGGCGGAGGAGCTGGGCAACCGTTCCGGGGCCGGCGTCGAGCATGACCCGTGACCGGCCGCCTTCGACGATGTACCCCGCGCAGGCCTCACCCGGGTTGGGACGAGCCGGGCTTCGCCCGAGCACGGTCACTCGCATGTCCGCGTAGTTATGCCGGATTCCCGCACGGAGCGCATGTCAATTCCGCGACGAAGCGTCAGGTGGACCGATGAGGCCGCAGGTACACCGGTCCAGGGCTCCGCTCAGCGGGCTTCGAGAAGAACGTAGTCGCGCGCGGTCGCCCCGGTGTAGATCTGCCGCGGACGACCAATCTTGGTGTCGGCTGAGCCGATCATCTCCTTCCACTGCGCGATCCAGCCCGGCAGGCGGCCGATCGCAAAGCAGTTGGTGAACATGTTCTTCGGGAAGCCGATGGCGCGATAGATCAGCCCGGAGTAGAAGTCCACGTTCGGATAGAGCTTGCGCTTGACGAAGTATTCGTCGTGAAGCGCCACCTCCTCCAGCTGCCTGGCGATCTCATACAGCTGGTCGTCCGCGCCGGTCGCCGCCAGGACCCGGTCCGCCGCCGTCTTGATGATCGTGGCGCGAGGGTCGAAGTTCTTGTACACGCGGTGGCCGAAGCCGGGCAGCCTGAACTCGTGGTTGGGATCCTTGGCCTTGTCGATGTACTTCTGCACGTTGCCGCCGTCGGCGGCGATCCGCTCCAGGGTGCGGATGACCGCCTCGTTCGCGCCGCCGTGCAGCGGGCCCCACAGGGCGGAGATCGCGGCGCTGATCGAAGCGTAGAGGTTGACCTGACTGCTCCCCACCAGCCGCACGGTCGAGGTGGAGCAGTTCTGCTCGTGGTCCGCGTGCAGGATCAGCAGCAGGTCGAGCGCCTTGGCGACGTCGGGGTGCACCTCATAGGGCTCGGCGGGCACCGCGAACATCATGTGCAGCAGGTTCGCGGCGTAGTCCAGATCGTTGCGGGGATAGACGTAGGGCTGGCCGATCGCCTTCTTGAATGACCAGGCCGCGAGGGTCGGCAGCTTGGCGATCAGCCGCTGGATGGTGAGCTCGACCGCGGCTGGATCGAAGGGGTCGTGACTGTCTTGGTAGAACGTGGAGAGGCCCACCGTGGCGGAGGCCAGCACGGCCATCGGGTGGGCGTCGTACGGGAAGCTGTCGAAGAAGCGGCGCATCTCCTCGTGGATGAGCGTGTGGTGCGTCACGTCGCTGGTCCATGCCTCGAGCTGCGCGCGCGTCGGGAGCTCGCCGTAGATGAGCAGGTACGCCACCTCCAGGAAGCTGCTCTTTTCGGCGAGCTGCTCGATGGGATAGCCGCGATAGCGAAGGACGCCTTGCTCGCCGTCGAGGAAGGTGATCGCCGATAGGCACGAGCCGGTATTCATGTACCCGCGGTCCATGGTGATCAGGCCCGTCTCCGCGCGGAGACGGCCGATGTCGATCGCCCGCTCGCCCTCTGAGCCGCGGATCAGGGGTAGCTCGGTGGTGCGACCGTCGTAGCTGAGGGTTGCCGCCTGGCCGTTGCTCGAGCCGTGCCCGTCGCCGGCCGCCTGCCGCTCGAGATCTGCGTCGCCGTGCAGCACGGAGCGTTCGCTCATGGGATCAGGTCCTTCACAGCTTCGCGTTCCTCGAGGAGCTCGTCGCGTGTGCGGTCGATCTTGGCCTGCGCCCACGGCTCGTGCTCGATCCCCTGCACGATCTCGACCTGGCCGGGGGCGGCCGCGCGCAGCGGATAGCCGAAGACCAGTCCATCCGGGACGTCGTAGCCGCCACGCAGGGGGGCCGGCACCGCGGCCGAGAACAGCTCGCCGGTCGGCTGGGCGATCCGGCGGACCGTGTCGATCACCGCGTTGGCGGCGCTCGCGGCGGAGGACTGACCCCGCGCCTTGATGATCTCCGCGCCTCGTTGCTGCACGATCCTGACGAAGTCCTCCTGCAGCCAGTCCTCGTCGCGAATCACCTCCGGTGCCGGGCGACCGGAGATGGTGGCGTGGTAGGCGTCCGGGAACTGTGTCGATGAATGGTTGCCCCAGATGGCGAGGTCGCGGACTTCCTCGACCGCGACCCGAGCCCTGGCCGCGAGCTGCGAGCGTCCGCGGTTCTCGTCGAGCATGGTCATCGCGAACCATCGCTCACGGGGAACCCCGGGGGCGTTCGCGGCGGCGATCAGGCAGTTGGTGTTGCACGGGTTGCCGACCACCAGCACCCGGACGTCGTCCGCGGCGTTGGCGGCGATGGCCTGGCCCTGTGTGGTGAAGATCCCGCCATTGATGCGCAGCAGGTCCCTGCGCTCCATCCCCTCGCGGCGCGGAACGGCGCCGACCAACAGCCCCCAGTTGGCGCCGGCGAACGCCTCGTCGGCGGACGAGGTACGCAGGATCCTGCGCACGAGCGGGAAGGCGCAGTCTTCCAGCTCCATGGCGACCCCAGCGCGGGCAGCGCGGCGTCGAGCTCCAGAAGCTGCAGATCGATGGTGGCCTCGGGACCGAACATCTGTCCCGACGCGATACGGAACAGCAGCGCATAGCCGATCTGGCCGGCGGCCCCGGTAACGGCCACCTTGACATGGGTATCGGGCATCGTTTCCTGATCGTACGTCGCGTGACGGATACTGCGCGCATGACCCGAACCGAGGCAATCGACACGTCCAGCGGCAGCGCAGTTGAGCGAGAGGTCAGCCTCGAGGTCGACGGTGGTCGCATCCTCGGCTGGATGAGCGGCGCCGGTCCGCCAATGGTGCTCCTCCACGGCGGGCCGGGGCTATCGGACTACCTCCGTGAGCTCGCAGGCGAGCTCTCCAGCGCCTTTACCGTCTTCCGCTACCAACAGCGTGGCTTGGCTCCATCGGTCGCGGACGGAGATCGCAGTGTCGAGGGGCACATGGCCGCCTCGACGGCCTCGGCTGGTCGAAGCCATGGATCGCCGGCCATTCGTGGGGCGGCCACCTGGCCATGCATTTCGCGGTCGCCCACCCGGAACGGACCGGCGTCCTGGTGGTCATCGATCCGCTCGGCGCGGTTGGGGACGGTGGCATGGAGGTCTTCGGCGAGAACCTGCTGCGCCAGCTCTCCCCAGCCTTGCGCGCACGCGTCGAGGAGCTCGACGCAGCCGAGCAGCGCGGCGAGCAGCAGCCCGGCGACCTGGTCGAGAGCCTGGGCATCCTGTGGCCGTACTACTTCGCCAACCCGAATGGAGCCTCGCCCATGCCGCCCATCCAGGGCGACCACGAGGGCCACCTGGAGACGTGGGCCTCGGTGCGAGCCCATCTCGAAGCGCGAACGCTGGAGGACGGGCTGCCCCGCCTGGATCTCCCGGCGATCTTCATCCACGGGGCGCTCGATCCGATTCCGGCGGACGAAACGGAGCGGAGCGCGGCCCTTGTGCGAGGAGCTCGCGTGCACGTGCTCGAAGGCATCGGGCACTTCCCCTGGCTCGAGCAGCCAGGGTCCGTTGTTGGTCTGCTGCGAGACTTCCCTGCGACGGATCAGGGGTGACGAGCGAGGAAATCCCTCACCCTGGAGGCAATCTCGTCGCGCACGCGCCGGAACACCGCGAGGCGCTGATCATCGGTTCCTGAAGCCTGGCTGGGATCATCGAACTGCCAGCGCTCGATCACGTGACTGCCCGGGATCATGGGGCAGGCTGCAGCACCTTCCTCGCAGACAGGAATGACGAAGTCCCAATGCTGACCGATGTAGCGCTCCAGGCTCTTGCTCTGCTGATCGTTGATGTCGATCCCGATCTCGTCCATCACATCGATCGCCTCGAGTCTCACGAAGCTCGATTCCACGCCAGCCGAATGCGCATCCCACTCCGGTCCGCCCCAGGCGCGAAGCATGCCTTCCGCCATCTGCGAGCGGGCGCTGTTGTGCGTGCAGATGAAGAGGACGCGTCGGGTCACGGCATCAGGGTACCGATCCGCAGCATCCGCCCGCAGAGGTCGCCTCGGGGATTGCTTGTGTACAAGTCGCGGGTTGCGCCCGAAACCCGGGGATAAAGGGGCTTGCCGCCCCAGGATGGCGGCCCGTATCCTGTGGTTGTCCCGAAGGGGCGGCCACCGGCACCAGAGATTGCATCAACGGTCCGGAGGCGGTTCCTTCGGGACGTTTGCGTGTGTCGCGAATCCTGGCCCCCCTATGGGGCCCGCAGGTTGCGCTGCAGGCGACGGACGATTTCAGCCGTCTCGTCGTGCGCATGCCCGGGCTCCGAGGCCGGGCCGGCGAAGGTCCCGAATTGCCGATCGCCGGCGTCTCCCAGGCCGGGCACGATGTAGCCGCGCTGGTTCAGCTCACGATCGACGGCGGCGACGTGGATGTCGACGTCTGGATGCGCGCCCGACAGCGTGGCGATCCCCTCCGGCGCGGCGATCAGGCTCACCTGCTTGATGCGCGCCGCGCCCCATGCCTTGAGGATGTCCACGGTGGCCGCCGAGGAGCCGCCCGTAGCGAGCATCGGATCCAGGATCAGGCAGACCTGCACGGTGGCCGCGTCGGGCAGCTTGTTGTAGTACTCGACCGGCTTGAGGGTGCGCTCGTCCCGGTACAGACCGATGTGCCACACCTCTGCCGACGGCATGAGCTCGAGCACCGCCTCGACCATGCCCAAACCCGCGCGCAGCACGGGGATCAGGCCGACCTTCGGCTCCACCCGCAGCCCGTCCATCGCCTCCAGGGGGGTCTCGATGGGGCGCGGCTGGGTCGTCAGGTCGGCCATCGCCTCGTAGCCGATCAGCCACGAGAGCTCGCGCACGAGCTCGCGGAACTGCTTCGGATCGGTGCGCTTGTCGCGCAGCAGGGAGAGCTTGTGGGCGACGAGCGGGTGACGGCTGACATGGAGGTTGGGGTATCGGTCCTCAAGTGCCATCGGGCGCATTCTAGGCTGGGCCTAGCATGGGCTGGTAGGCTATGCGGTCCCTGCACGACCCACGCGCACGGAGCCGTGCCCAGCCGGCGCCCCGAAGAGGAGGACTACCCAGCCATGGTCTTCGGCAAGCGTGACACGAAGCCCGACGCCCTGACGCGCGAGGATGTCGTCGGCAACCTCTATCCCGACACTCTCAGCAGCGAGGTCGACGTGACTCCTTCACCGACTGAGTTCCGCCGGGGAGAATCCGGCAACGAGAGCGTGATCGACCCGCACGCCCGCTTCAACGGGAAGTACGTCAGCGATCGCGACCTCCGCATCGAGGGCGAGGCCCAGGGCGAGATCGAGTGCCAGGGGACGCTGATCATCAGTCCCCAGGCCCGCGTTCGCTCCGCGATCAAGGCGCACAACGTGATCATCAATGGGGACTACGAAGGCGACGTCGACTGCGGTGGACGCTTCGAGGTCGGCGCGACCGGCCGCGTCAAGGGTGCCGTCAAGACCCAGGTGCTCGTCGTCAAGGAGGGCGCCCATTGGGAGGGCAGCGTGACGATGACGCGCGAGGCGGCACGACCGGGAACCGGACCGCAGCCCACGCAGAAGGGCGCCACCCCCGGGGCCCCGGGCAGCTCCGGGTCGAGCACCAACGGTCCGTCGATCTTCAGCAAGCAGGACCGCGAAGAGCCAGTTGCGACCGAGCGACAGGCCACCGGGCCCGGCGCCGGCTAGCGGCCGATCCCCGGCTCGCGGGGTAGACGTGCGGCCAGCCGACCGGGGATGGGCGCGCCCCCGGTCCTGGTCGAGGTCGCCCGTGGTCAAGGAGTCGACGCCCGGCATCGTGGCTGGATAGCTGGCGTCGACCCAGACGGCGGGCTAACGGTTTCGATCGGCGATTCGGCGCAGCTGGTCTTCCTGCGCTCGTCCGCCAAGCCCTTCCAGCTCGCGCCCTTCGTCGCGTCGGGACGCTTCGACTCGTATGACTTCGGGTCGCCCACCGAGGCGCTCGCGATCATGGCCGCGAGCCACTCGGGCGAGGACCGGCACGTCCGCACCGTCCAGACCCTGCTCCGTGAGGGCGGCCTGAGCCGCGACGTGCTGCAGTGCGGAACTCACCCTCCCTTCGATGTCGAGACGGCGCAGCGGCTCCTGCGTGACGGCGAGCCGCTCACGCCGCTGCGTCATAACTGCTCGGGCAAGCACGCCGGCATGGCCCTGCAAGCCAAGGCGGCCGGTTGGGACGTGGAGACCTACTGGCATCCCGATCATCCCGTCCAGCGAGCAGCCCTCGTGACGGTGGCGACCCTGGCAGACCTGCCACCCGCCCAGATCGGGACCGCGACCGACGGGTGTGGCGTCGTGACCTTCGCGCTGCCCCTGCGCAATGCGGCGCTGCTCTTCGTCCGGCTCGCCGACCCTCGCAAGGTTGCGGATGCCTCGCTGCGGGGTGCGCTCGAGCGGATCCGCGACGCGATGATGGCCCACCCCGAATTGGTCGGCGGCGAACGGAAGCGGTTGGACACTGCGTTGATGCGCGCCGTTCCCGGCGCGCTCGTCGCGAAGGGGGGCGCGGAGGGGCTCTCATCCCTTGGGATCCTGCCGGGTCATCTGCCCGACCGGAGAGCGGCGATGGGGCTGGTAGTGAAGATCGAGGACGGAGATGCCGCCCGCCGCGCGGGATCGGTGGCCGTCTGCGGCGTGCTCCGTCAGCTGGGCGTGCTGGATGCCACCGCCCTGGCGGACCTCGAGGAATTCGCCTCACCACCCATCCGCGACCCTCGAGGCGAGCGGGCGGGCCAGGTGACGGCGGTCCTCAGGATCGCGTGAGTCGCTCCGCGGGACTATGCTGGACGGACCTCCGGCGGGCATGCGCCGTACAGCGCATAGTTCCAGGCCCGCCCACTAGGGAGGAGAGACGTGCCAGATACCCAGCTCGACGCCGAACGAGTGCATGACCCCGAGCAACCAATCGCCTGGCGGGCGGTCCTGCAGGAGACGCCCGTGCGAAGCTCGGAGGGTGAGCAGGTGGGCCACATCGTCGATCTGCTCGGCTCGGATGAAGAGGACATCTTCCACGGCATCGTCGTGCGACTCGGCCGCGTGGGTCACGACGTGTTCATTCCCGCGGACGACGTGACCTTGATGACCCCGTCCCACATCGACGTCGCCTACACCGTGGACCAGATCCACGCCCTCCCCGAGCACACGGAGGAGCGCCAGTACGAGCTCGGATGGGTCGGGTTCTTCCGCAAGCACCTCGGCTGGAAGCGCGAGCGAGATCGCTGACCCCCGGCGCGGGCCGCTCCGACGCGGGCCCCTGCTACCATCGGTCACCCATGGCGAACCCCCCCGGGGACGGTAACCGCGGCATCCGGGTGCGGATGGCGCCGAGTCCCACCGGTCCGCTGCACATCGGCACGGCGCGGACGAGCCTCTACAACTACCTCTTCGCGCGACACGTGGCGGGGACGTACGTGCTGCGCATCGAGGACACCGATGCCGCCCGCGGCTCGGACGAGTACGAGCGCGACATCATCGACAACCTGCACTGGCTGGGCATCAGCTGGGACGAGGGTCCACAGGTGGCCGGGGGCGAGGACATCGGTCCGTTTGGACCCTACCGCCAGAGCCAGCGCGCGAGCCTGTACGCCGCCGAGGCGGAGCGCCTGCTGGCATCGGGCCAGGCCTTCCGCTGCTACTGCACCCCGGACGAGCTCGATGCGGTGCGGCGGGAGCAGGAGGCGCGCAAGGAGCCACCCCGATACAGCGGCCGCTGCCGGAACCTGACCGATGCCGAGCGTGACGCCTTCGAGACGGAGGGTCGACGAGCCGCCATCCGCTTCCGCGTGCCGGACGAGGTGGTCACCTTCGACGACCTGATCCGAGGCCGAGTCGAGATTGCGGCGGAGGCGCTCGGTGGCGATCGGGTCATCGTCCGCTCGGATGGGAGCCCTCTCTACCACTTTGTGGTAGTCGTCGACGACGCAGCGATGCGCATCACCCACGTGGTCCGTGGCGAGGACCACCTTTCGAACACGCCCCTGCACGTGCTCCTCTTCCGGGCGCTGGGCCACGATGTGCCGGTCTTCGCCCACATACCGCTGATCCTCAACCCGGACCGCACCAAGATGAGCAAGCGGCGCAGCCAGACCGCCATTCGGGCCTACCGAGAGGAGGGCTACCTACCGGAGGCGATGGTCAACTTCCTGGCGTTCCTCGGCTGGTCGCCGGGCACCGAGGAGGAGATCTTCGCGCTCAAGACGCTCGCCGAGCGCTTCGAGATCGAGCACGTCCACAAGGCTGGAGCGATCTTCGACAAGGACCGCCTCGACTACCTGAACGGCGTCTACATCCGATCTCTGACCGATGAGCAGCTGGCGGTGCGCCTGCGGGCTTTCGTGCCCGAGGCCCTCGACGACCGGGGGCTGCTGGCCGTCATCCCGCTCATCAAGGAGCGCATGGTGCGCCTGGCCGATGCCGGCGAGCTTGTCGCCTTCCTGGTCGAGGCCGATGCGGAGGTGGCCAGCCGCTACGGCCCTGATGAGCTGGTGCCACCCAAAGCCGACGCCGCGGCTACAGGAATGGCCCTGACCCGCGCTCGCGGGGAGCTGGAGGGGACCGCCGCGGAGGATTTCGCTGCCGGCGAGCTCGAGGCGCGTTGCCGCGCAGCTGCCCAGGCCCTTGGCTGGAAGGCCGGAGACTTCTTCAGGCCGCTGCGCGTGGCCATCACCGGGCGGACCGTGTCCCCACCCCTCTTCGGGTCGATGGAGCTTCTGGGCCGGGAGCGATGCCTGGCGCGCATCGATGCCGCGCTGGCCAAGCTCGCCACGGTCGTTGCTGCGTGAGCGAGGAGTGGCCGGCCGAGCCGGGCGTAACGCGTGATCCGGACGAGTCCCAGGATGCCACCCAGGGGAGGTCCGGAGGCGGGGAGACCGCCGAGGGCGGTGGTGCCACGGCGCTGCTCGAGCGGGAGCTGCTGATTCCGATCCGATCGTCGACCGGCGATGCGCCGGACACAGAGCGCATCACGATCGAGTCCCTGCGCCACGGAACGGACCAGCAGGGTCGCTTCCTGGCCGCCTTCACCGACCACGAGGCCCTCTCCGTCCTTGGTCCTCCGGGCAGCGACGCGATCGCCCTGACCGGACGCGAGCTCTTCGAGCGCGCGGAGCGCGGAGACGAGCGGGTGGTCGTCAATCCTGGGAGCCCCGACCAGGTCGAGGTGCCGGCGGGCGTGCTGCCGTTCCTGCTGGCCGGAATCGATCTGACCACGCCTGACGCGCTTCGTGCCCGACGACCCCTGGGCGGTCTGCCGCCGCTGGAGGTCCCCGCCAGCATCCCAGAGCCGTTCGGTGCCGAGATGCGGGCGGCGCTCGCTGAGCTGCCGGCGGTCGAGAGGGCATGGCTCCTGCGCGTGGGGACCGCCTGGACGGTTGGGGTGCAGCTTGACCCCCAGGCCCGGCTCGCGGAGTTCGACGCCGTTCGTAACCGATTGCACGCGCTCGCGTCCGAGCACCTCGGGTCACGGCGTGACCTGATCGTCACCGATCTGCGCAGCCCAACGCTCCGCGCTCACTACGAGACGGCTGCGCCTCCGTTCTATGCGCCGGCTTCACAGAGGAGCTTCCTCTCGCGCCTGTTCGGCCGCGGATAGCCATCCCGGGGCAGCGGCGCCCACGCGCCGGAGATCGCGGCGGGTCGGGCTAGCGCACCGGGGTGCGCGTCGGAATCTCCTCCTGCTCGGCCGGCAGGTACTGCAGGATCTCGGCCCGGAATCGGACGCCGGATGAGTGGCGGCTGAGCCATCGCAGGTAGGTGGGGTCCTGGTGGACGAGGTCTCGGATCGACCACCCCGCGTACCGGCCGAAGTCGATGCGCTTGCTGTCGCCCGGGGCGGTCGGGCGCGCCCTGGTGAAGGGTCCGGCCGTGTCCGACGGTCCATCACCGGGAGGCGGCTGAGTGACGTGGCGCCAACCCTCGGTCGGGCCGGGCCCGACCGGTGTGCTGATATGCGCCAGCGACTGGTGCAGGGCGGCGCGCGCGCGGTCGTACACCTCGCGACGCGCTCGATCGCGGACCTGGTCGTACGCCCAGTTGATGTCCGACATCAGGTCGGCGTCCGCCTCTTCGCCGTCGGGATGGTAGATGCGCGCCAAGGCGTAGTACGAGGCGCGAATGACGTCCGGATGCGCTACAGGGACGACCTGCAGGATGCGGTATGCGTCACGATGCGGTTCGGCTGCCATGCCCCCAGTCCGTGATGGTCCGGATGTTGTACGCCCGCGTGGCCGATCACGCAATCATTTAGTTGACACCTGGAACCAGCACGATCCTTCCACGGACCTGGCCACTGGCCAACCGAGCGTGGGCGGCGGCCGCCTGCGCCAACGGCATGGGTTCCACGTCCCAGGTCAGAGCCCCAGCTGCGGCCATGGCCACCACCTGCCGCAGCTCCTCCATGGATCCCCAGGCGCTGGTCGTCGCCCAGCTCTCGACGGCGGATGCAGCGAACCCGAAACGCAGCGCGCCACCGCCCTCACCCACGATCATCAGGAGCCCACCGGGTGCGAGCAGGCCTGCGCAGAAGGCGAGCGTCGCATCGGTCCCTACGAAGTCGAACGCGACCTCTGCGGGACCGCCCAGGTCGTCGGCTACGCGCTCGGGAGCGGTGGCGTCGGTTGCCGCATCCGCGCCCATCGCCAGGGCCAATGCCACCTTCTCCTGACTCACCTCGCTGATCCCCACGCGGAGGTCCGCAACGCGGCGCAGATATTGGAGCGCGAACTGGCCGAGACCGCCGAAGCCGATGATCAGCACTCGTGCACCAGGGCGCAGCCAGGGGCCCGCACGGCGAACGGCGCGGTAGGGCGTGAGGCCCGCGTCCGCCAGGGGGGCGGCGCGCACCGGCTCGATTGCGCCAAGCGGGACGAGGTGACGGGCATCCGGAACGAGCATCCGCTCCGCGTAGCCGCCGTCGACCTGGAAACCCGGCGAGCTGCCAGCTGCGCAGCGCTGCTCCTCGCCGGATCGGCAGTCGGCGCACTCGCCGCAGCCCCAACCTCCGAAGACCAGGACGGGATCGCCTCTCCGCAAGCGCGCGGCGTGGAGAGAAGCGGCCGCTTCGGGTCCCCACGCGTCGACCCATCCCGAGACCTCGTGGCCCAGGGTGATCGGCAGCATCACGCGTGGCATCTCGCCGCGCGCGATGTGCAGGTCGGTGTGACACACCCCGCACCCGGCGACGCGAACCAGAACCTGCGTCCCGCTGGGATTCGGGACCGGGACGTTCTCGAGGACGAGTGCCTTCCCGGGCGCTTGGAGGCGGACCGCGAGCACTCGAGCGTCAGGAGCTGGCGGGGGTCGGCTGCTCCGCGGTCTCCCCGGCGGATGGTGTCTCCGTGCCGGGCGATGCTGGCTCAGCGAGATCGGGGTCACGGCCCTCCGCGCGCCGCACCGCCGCCAGCACGATGTCGACCACGTACTCGGGCTCGGGGTCGAGGATGATGGCATCCAGCAGGCCGTCGGGACCCACGATCAGGAAGACCGGGCGAGCCACGTTGTAGTTTCGACCGCTCACGGTCAGCGGGATGCCCAACCGCTCGACCGCCGAGCGCCGCTCGTCGCTGAAGAGCAGGTAGGGCCAGTGGTGCTCGGCGATCCAATCGGTCTGCTGGCGCTCGTTGTCGCAGGTCACCCCTACCACGGCGACGCCCGCACCCGCCAGCCGGCGCGCCCCTCCGGCCAGCGATTCGGCGAGCCGAGTTCCGCGGCGTGCCTGCGTTCCGCTCGCGGTGGGTGCCGCAAAGATCAGGAAGGCGACCGGCTGCTTCCCGACGAAGCTGCGCAGGTTCAGGAGGTACCCGTCGCTGGCGCGCAGCCCGACAGATGGGATGGGGTCGCCGACCTTGACGGCCAGGCCGGGCACGTCGGCGTCCAGCTCCTCCTCGAGAGAGGCGGCCTGCCCTTCGGCGGTCATTCGGCGATTGTAGCCGGCGTCTCCTCCGGGCCGAGCCTCAGCGTTTGACCGTCGGCGTGGACAAGGCCGTCGCGCTCGAGAACCTTGATCGCGACCTGGACCCGCTGGGCATCGAAGGCGCCGGGCAGTCCGCCCGCCGAGCTGTGCCTGGTCATCGCGCTGGCGACGTCGGAGCGCGGCAATGCGTGCTCGGACGCAGCCGCCAGGGCCCGGAGGAGGGCTCCCCGATACGCCCGCAGGGATCCTCGGAACTGCCCCTGCCGCGCGACGGGCACAGGGCCGGCCCGACCTCGCGCCGGACAGCCACGGGCGATTGGGCAGGCGTCGCACGCCGGCCGCAGCGCGCGGCACACGACCGCTCCAAGCTCCATGGTTGCATGGGTCCAGCTGGCGACATCCGCCGGTTCCAGCCGCCTTCCGCCAGCGCGCGCCAGGGCATCGGCCACCTCCTGAAGCACACGGTTTGCGCCTGCGGGAGACCGGGGATCGAGCCCAAGGCGACGAATCAGCCAGCGGCGAACGTTGGTGTCGACGACCCCCACCGGCCAGCCAAATGCAAGCGACCCGATGGCCCGCGCGGTGTAGGGACCGACCCCAGGGAGGCCCTGGAGCGCACGCAGGTCGGACGGCCAACCGGAGGTCGCGACTTCGACGGCGGCACGGTGGAGGGCAACGGCACGCCGGTTGTAGCCGAGCCCGGACCACTCAGCGAGGATCTCCGCTTCCGAGGCGGAGGCGAGTGCCGTCACGTCCGGGAAACGGGCCATGAATCGTGGGTAGCGCAGCGCCACCCTGTTCGCCTGGGTTTGCTGCAGCATTACCTCGCTGACGAGCACGGCGTACGCGTCGTGGGTGCCACGCCATGGCAGGTTGCGGTGTTCGCGTGCATACCACTCGAGGATCGCGCGGCGCAACGGCGCGACGTCGCGAACGGACACCTCCATTGACCGCGAGCCTAGCAGCCTGCGGTGGGGGAACGGGACAGGCCGTCCCGTCGCCAGGTTGTGGTGCGCTACCGTTTCAGCCCGATGCCGCCATCCCGCCCGCCCTCGCTCGCCCGGATCGTGGTCGACAAGTTCGGGGGTTCGGTGCTGCGCCGCCCGGAGGACATCGCCGCCGCCGTGCAGGTCGTCGCCGAGCAGCGGAGGGCAGGTCTGCAGCCGGTGGTGGTGGTGAGCGCCTTCGAGGGCGTGACCGACACGATCCTCTCCTCAGCAAGCGTCCTGCTTCCCGACGGCGGACAAGCCCTCCGCGAGCCTCGCCAGGCACCCGACTCTCCGCTGGCGCGGGAAACGGACCGCGCCCTGGCGACCGGCGAGGCGCTCTCGGCCGCACTCTTCGCCCTGGGGCTACAGGCGCGCGGGATCGCTGCCCGATCATTTTCGGGCGCGGAGGCGGGCATCCGCACTGCCGCCGCTCACCTGGGCGCCGAGGTGCGTCGTGTCTACTCGCGGCCGCTGCGCACTGCGCTTGCCGAGGAGCTCGTACCCGTCGTCGCCGGCTTTCAGGGGATCGGCAGCCACGGCGAGCTCACCACGCTCGGGAGAGGTGGCACGGATCTCTCCGCGGTCGTGCTCGCGGTCGCGCTGCGCGCGGACCGCTGCGAGCTATTCAAGGACACCGGGGGCGTGATGGAGGCGGACCCCCACCTGGTTCCCGCGGCGCGCTTCCTGCGGGCGGTCGATGCGCTGCAGCTGGAGCTGTTGGCCGAGCTCGGTTCCGAAGTCGTCCACCCGGTGGCCGTGCGCCGCGCGCGTCGGGGCAAGCTTCGCCTGGTCGTGCGCGCCCTGGACGCGAACCAGCCGATGACCGAGGTGCGGCCGAACCTGTCGCGCACGAGTGGCGATCCGGGACCGATGATGCTGGCCGTGGACCGCAAGGAGCGGATCGCGCGGATCAGCCTGGTCGGCCCCGCCCAGCGGATGCCCGAGATCCTGCCGCTGCCGGCCAGCGCTGAGGGCTCGTTCGACGAGGGCGGGCTGAGGGTCGTGTGGTCGGAGGTGCCGATCGGCCAGGCGGCAGTGGCTGCGCAAGGCGTGCACGCAGCCCTCATGGCGTCGGCATCGGTCTAGGCAGGTGGAGATACCGGAGATCGAGACGCCACGGCTTCGGCTGCGTGGTTGGCGCGAGGGTGACGTGGAGCGGATGGCCGCGATCTACTCCGATCCCGAGGTGGTCCGCTACCTTCGGCCGCTCGACCTGGAAGGAACGCGGAAGCAGCTGCTCGGGTTCGAGTACCAATGGCAGGAACGCGGATTCGGGCTGTGGGCAGTCGAGGAGCGCACCAGCGGCCGGCTGATCGGCCGCATCGGTCTCTTCCACCACGCCGACTGGACCGCGTCGCAGCACGACGCCGAGGTGGGGTGGACGCTCGCGCGCTCGAGCTGGGGGCGGGGACTGGGCACGGAGGGCGGTGCGGCAGCGCTGCGCTATGGGTTCGAGACCAAGCGGATGCAGCGCATCATCAGCATCGCGCATCGCGAGAACCTCGCCTCGCAGCGCGTGATGGAGAAGCTCGGCCTGCATCGCGAGGGCGAGACGAGCTGGCGTGGCATCCCGGTTGCCTGGTACGTGATATCGGGGCAGGACTGGAGTCGCCGGGAGGACTAGGCGCCGAACACCGCCCGCAGTCGGGTCTCGGCGGCATCGTGATGCTCACCGGCCAGCCGGTCGAGACCGAGCAGCGCGGCGCCAAGCACGGGGCGTTGCGCGACCCGGCGGATGGTCGCTCGGTGCGCAACGTTGCGCACGGCTCTCTCGATCCGCTCGTAGAAGGGGCGGTCCCGATTGCGCATGATGCCGCCGGCAAGCACCACGTCCACGTCCAGGCGGACGAGCCGCAGCCTCCTGGTCATCGCGATCGCCATGCCGGCCACTTCGTCAGCCAGTCGGTCCACGATGGCGCGTGCGACCGGATCGCCATACCCCGCTGCTTCGAAGACGAGCGGCGCGAGCTCCCGGAGGCGGGACTCGGGGATGCGGCCCCGGTACAGGGCGTAGGTGAGGTTGATTGGCCGCCGAAAGCCAAAATGCCGCGGCACGAGCTCTTCGAGCCGAGTATGCGCACCCCGGCCGTCGCGCCCGCGGATCGCCGCCGCCAGGCCTTCCTTGCCGACTCCTTCGCCGCCGCCCCAGTCGCCGGCCACGTCGCCGACGGCTGGAAAGCTGGCCATCCGGCCATCTGGCGCGATACCGACGCAGTTGATCCCCGAGCCGGCGATGACCGCGACCCCCCAGGCCCGGTTGGTGCCGGTGCGAAGGCCAGCAAACCCGTCATTGCGGATCGCGACCTCGCGGGCGAGCTTCAGCGGCCGTACGGCGCGCGCCAGCGAGCGCACGTCGCTGGGAAAGTCCGCGCCGGCCAGGCACAGTACCGCGAGATCCGCGAGTGGCCGGGAGCTCGAGTCCAGCCGCGCATCGCGTGCCGCACGCACCGCCAGCTCCTCGAGCCGCGCGACACCGGCCTGCATGCCCACCTGCTGATGCGACACGGTCGGCCCGTGAACGAGCGCTCGGAGCTCACCGCCCGCAGACACGAGCGCAAGGTCGGTCTTGGAGTTGCCGCCATCGACTGCCAGGATGGCGGGACGCGCGAGCTTCACCTCGCTGTCGCCCTGCGCAACGCGGGGCGTGGCTCGCCGATCGGCTCCAGACCCGGCGGGAGGTCAAGCGCATCGAGTCGAACGAATGTCGCGCCCGCGTTGCGGAGCTCGGTCACGATCCGCGGCAGGGCCGGGGCAACCGGGTCAGGCCAGGGATGCAGGAGCACCACTGCGCCGTCGCCGTGGGCCACGGCTCCGGCGACGACCGCGCCGGAGACGCCCTCTACGGTGGCCCCGCGATCCCACTCATACGCCTCGACGTGCCAGCCGACATGCCGGTAGC
>VBKA01000032.1:0-4920 GCA_005879815.1 Chloroflexota bacterium | reverse complement strand
CCCTGCTGGGCAAGGGCGTCGATCAGGCCAGCATCGTCGGCCCCGGTGCCGAACGGGCAGCGAAACCAGGGATGTGGGTCGACGCCGGCTGCCTCGCGAATAGCCTCCTCCGCAGCATCCAGGTCTTCGGCAAACCCCTGAGCGGAGAGGAGCGGCATCCGCGCGTGGTAGTGGGAATGGCTGCCGACCAGGTATCGGCGCGTGATCCTGCGCGCAAGCTCTGGGTAGGCCTCCACCCATCGGCCCTGGAGGAAGAACGTGGCATCCGCGTCGAGCCGATCGAGCTCGTCCAGAAGCTGGACCGTCCGGCCGGCCTGCGCCGGGCGATCCGGGTGCTCGACGTCGAAGGTCAGCGCTACCCGGAAGCGGCCGGCTATTTCTCGACTCCCGTGATCACTACGCCCCGCATGAAGACGCGCTGGAAGATCAGGAACAGGATCACGGGCACGATCAGGGTCATCAGGGTGCCGGCCTGGATGAGACCCGGTTCCTGCGCGGAGCGATTGGCGCTGAACGTCGCCAGACCGACGGCCAAGGTCTGGAGATCGGGTTTGGTCGACAGGTAGATGAGCGGCGCGAAGAAGTCGTTCCACGAGTAGACCAGGTGGAAGATGGCGACCGCGATGATCACCGGCCATGCCTGCGGCACGATGACCGAGATGAGCGTCCGCAGTGGGCCGGCCCCGTCGATGGCGGCTGCCTCGTCCATTTCGCGCGGGATGGTGAGCAGGTACTGGCGCAGCAGGAAGACGTCGTAGGCGTTGGCGAAGAAGGTCGGCACCAGCAAGGGTAACCAGGTGCCCACCCAGCCGAGCTTGACGAAGATCGTGTAGGTTGGGATCAGCGTCACGGCAGCGGGCAAGAAGATGGTCGAGATCAGGATCAGGAAGAGGAAGCCCCGGCCAGGGAAGCGAAACCTGGCGAAGCCATACGCGACCAGCGTGCAGGAGATGACGGTTCCGATGAGCCCGATCAGGGCAATGGCCGCCGTATTGAAGAGGAGGCGCGGATAGTTCAGCAGGCTCCATACGCTGATGTAATTGTCGAAGGTCGGCGCGAAGGTCAACGCTGGTTCCAGGGTCCGCCACCCGCCCTGCCAGGTGATCAGGCCGGCACCAGCATTCGTCGGATCCACGAACTTGCTCTCGGTTCGGCCCTTCTTGACCAGCGCCATCTCGCGAGTGACGCCGTTAATGGGCACCTTGTAGACCGGATAGTCGCGTCCATTGAAGGTGAAGGTCAGAGGACTCGCGGGCCAGAGCGGAGCGCCGACCTGCGAGACCTGCTCGGGTGTCTGGAACGAGAGCGCGAAGGAGCGGAGCAGGGGCGAAAGGAAGCCCGCGATGAGCACCACCGCAAAGAACGTGACGAGGAACGAGGTTCGGGTCTCGCGCAGCGAACGACGACGAATCGAGCGGGTGCCCTGCAGCGGGACCGCCGGAATGGGGCGTTGAGCGGTTACGGTCACGAGCCGGTCACGAGGAGCTGCTCTCGCCCGCGTAATAGACCCAGTAGCGCGCGCTCCAGAAGAGGATGCCCGTGAATGCCAACGTGATCAGGAAGAGCAGCCACGCGAGCGTGGCTCCGTATGACATCTCCTGGAAGGCGAAGAAGGTCTTGTACAGGTAGAGGTTGTAGAAGCGGGTCGCGCCACCTGGTTCGCCGGTCCCCTGGTTGAGCACGAGGGGCACCAGGAAGTACTGAAGCACCTCCACGACCCCGAGCACGAGCGTGTAGAAGATCACCGGCGACATCATCGGCAGCGTCACGTGCCGCAGCTGTCCCCACCAACCGGCGCCGTCGATGCGTGCGGCGTCGTAGAGCTCGGTGGGGATCCCCTTCAGCCCTGCCTGGTTGACGATGATGCCGCCACCGATTCCCCACACGCCGATGATGACCAACCCGGGGTAGACCCATCCCGCGTCGTTGAGCCAGTCCGGACCCTGGATGCCGACCAGGCCCAGAAGGCCGTTGATCCAGCCAGTGTCCGAGTTGAGCATTTGCGACCAGATCAGGATGCCGGCCACGAACGGCACCACGTAGGGCATGAAGAAGAGGACGCGGAAGAGGGCTGAGCCCCTCAGCGAGCGGCTGTTGAGGAGGAGGGCGACTGCAAACGGCAGGATCACCGCCACGGGCAGCGAGATGGCGGCGAACTTGAAGGCGACGAGCAGGGACACCCACACCTGCGGGTCGCGGAAGAGGGCGAGGTAGTTGTCGAGGCCCACGAACCGCAGTGGGGCGTCCTGGCTGAGGGTGATGTTCGTGAAGGTGAACACCAGGGTGGCGATCACCGGAATGAGCGTGAATGCCAGGAAGCCGATGATCCACGGCGACAGGAAGAGCAGGCCGGAGCGTGCCTCGTGCCACGCCAGCCTGGACATCCGTCGCCGTCGGAGGGCGATCATCCGCGCGTCCCTCTAGGCGTTGTCCGCTGTTTGGATGGGTCAGCCCTTGTCCCAGATTGCCTGGAGCTGGGTCTTGAGGTTCGAGATCTCCTGGTCCATGTCCAGTCCCGGGGTCGACGTCCAGCGAGTGAGCTTCGTCTGCAGCAGGTCCAGGGACTTGTTGTAGGCGGGCATCCACGCCTCGAAGTTCGGGTTGTCAGCGTACTTGATGCCATCCACGGCGACCTGCCAATCGACGTCCGGTGGATAGACCGGCTTGCCCTTGCTGTCCTTCTGGGCCTCGAGGCCGGTGAAGAAGTCTGCCTGGTCGGCGGTCCGAGCGGGGAAGGCGGAGTACGAGTTCAGCAGTGTCTTCGACGCGTCTCCGAGCAGGTAGCTGAGGACGGTGAAGGCCTCGTCGGGGTGCTTGGAGCCCTTGGTGATGCGGAACGTGTCCGCGTTGAACACCGCCGTCGGCTTGCCGTTGTTGGACGGGATCGCGGCGAGGTTCCAGTTCCCGCCCGCATCGGTCACGCAGCAGACGTTCCACAGGAAGT
Organism: Chloroflexota bacterium; assembly: GCA_005879815.1. GTDB lineage: Bacteria > Chloroflexota > Limnocylindria > QHBO01 > QHBO01 > CF-82. The sequence goes on along the minus strand of VBKA01000032.1, from coordinate 1,976 downwards.
TCTCCTGCATGGCGACCTTGCCCGAGTTGAAGGCGTAGCGACCCCCGTTGAAGGCGGTGCTCGTGTAGACCGAGTTGGTCATGATGAAGTGGTCCTTGAACATGCCGTCGTAGATCCACTTCCATCCCTGGGCCCAGCCCTCCGGGATCTGCACGGTCTTGTTGTCGTCCGCGGCCAGCTTGCCGGCCCCGAAGTACGCTCCCATGCCGCGCAGATCGTCGCGCTGCGGCTCGAAGCCATACTGCTGGATCTTCTTCGGGTCGAAGCCCGCCTGCGTCGCGTCCTTGTTGGCCGAATCAACGGTCAGCTTCATGGCGATCTGGCGCACGGTGTCGTAGTTCCAGTCGACCATCGAGCCGTCAGGCATCTTGTACTTGTCGCCGTACTTCTGCGGCGGGTAATTGAGCCCGGCCTCGTCGAACATGTCCGGCTGGTAGTAGAGCTCAGAGGGGTAGACGGCGAACGGGATGCCGATCTGGCCCTGGCCCGCGACCTTGTAGAAGTCGACGGCGCCCTGCCCGTACTGGGTCAGGTCGTAATGGTTCTTCGCGATGAGGGATGCTAGGTCGAGCCACTGCCCGCGGAAGGCTTCTGCGCCGCCCACGCCCACAGGTCCTACGACGTCAGGCGGCGTGCCGGAGGCCAGGCGCGTGGCGAACGCATCGCGTGCGCCCGAATAAGCGACGTGATCGAAGACGAGCTTGATGTGCGGGTGAGACTTGTTGAAGTCGTCGACGACTTTCGCCTCGATCGGCAGCTGGGTCTTGTCGTCGCCCGTGCCCAGGCAGCAGTACCACTTGATCTCGACGGGCGGCCCGGTCGGCTCTGGCGTGCCGCTGGCTGCCGCGGCGCTCGAGGCGGCATTCCCACCGCTGCAGGCGGTGATGAGGATCGCCAGGACGACCATCACCGCCGAAAGTGCCGGAATCCTTCTGTGCATCGGGACTACCTCGTGCTCGCGTTTCCGATCCGATGAAGTACCAACCGCCCTATGGCCTGGATCAGCGGACCCGGGCGCGGGCGCCGAGCTGCTCCGATCCGTCTCCCTCCTTCTGGCTGTCAGCCGCGAATGCCAACGGGTTGGAGGCCGGCCACCATTGGCTCAGGATCGCCGGGTTGCCAGCTGGAACGCACCACGACGCGTTCCACGTAGTAGCGAGTGCGGTCGCCCCGCACGTACGTACGCGCGAATTCAACCGGGCTGCCGTCGTCCGCGAAGGCGACTCCTTCGACCAGCAGCGCCGGCGTGCGAGGCGATTGACCAAGGATCCGAGCTTCACGCGCCTTGAGGAGCACGGGCTCAAGGGACTCGCGGGCGCGCACGATGCGGGTCCGGTAGCGGGTCGTCAGCAGGTCGTAGAGCGAGTTCGTCTCCAGGTCGGTGGCCAGCAGCCCGGGGAAGCGCTGCGAGGGGAGATGGACCAGCTCGAGCAGCAGCGGCGCATCGGCGGCAAGCCTGAGGCGCTCGAGGTAGAGGGTCGGGGCGCCGAGCGGAATCGAGAGCGCGTTGGCGACCGCGTCTTCAGCCGGCTCCTGGCGAGCAGCCAGGACACGGGTTTGCGGATCGAGCCCCCGGTTCTGCATCTCCTCGGTGAAGCTCATGGTGCCCGCGAGGTCGCGTTCGATGCGCGGAAAGAGGACGAAGGTGCCACGTCCGCGGGTGCGCTCGATGCGCTGCTCTCGGACGAGCTCGCTCAGCGCGCGCCTGACGGTTATGAGGCTGCAGCCATAACGTCCGGCGAGCTCGCGCTCGGTCGGAAGCCGGTCGCCCGCCTTCCATTCACCCTCGCCGTCGAGCGCGGCGCGAAGGTCGAGATAGACCTGGTGGTGGAGGGGAACCGGGCCCTGCTCGAGCTGGTAGCGCGCCATGTCACCTCATCTGGGAGAGGGTTGTCGACGCGAGAATTGATGATAAGGTTATAAGCAATCTGTCAAGCGACCGACACCAGCTGTCGCCAATCGGCGTAAGCCTGGAG
>VBKA01000184.1 GCA_005879815.1 Chloroflexota bacterium | reverse complement strand
TGGTGTCGACCTGGTTCGTCGCGTCGAGGGGGCGGCCGTGCACGCGCTTGCCACCCCGCTCCTCACCAAGAGCGACGGGTCGAAGTACGGCAAGACCGCCGAGGGAACCCTGTGGCTCGACCCGGGGATGAGCAGCCCGTTCGCGTTCTACCAGTACTTCCTCAACCAGGCCGATGCCGACGTCGGCGGGCTGCTGCGCGTCTTCAGCTTCTCGCACGAGGAGATCGAAGAGCTCGAGCGAAGCGCCAAGGAACGCCCTGAGGAGCGAGCGGCTCAGCTTGCCCTGGCCGGGGAGCTGACCGCGCTGGTGTACGGCGACGAGGCCGTCGAGGAGGCCGTTGCCGCGTCCCGGGCGCTGTTTGGCGAAGGAGACCTCGCCGGTCTGGATGCCCGCACGATGGAGGCGGCGGTCGCGGAGGTGCCGCGCACCACGGTCGAGCCCGGAGAGGAGCTGCGTCCTCTCATCGACCTCGCGGTGGCGTCGGGCCTCTTCGAGAGCCGAGGCTCAGCCAAGCAGGCCATCGCGCAGGGCGGGCTGTACGTCAACAACCGGCGCGTGGCCGACGGCGCGGCGTCGCTGACGCGTGGCGACCTGCTGCACGGGCGCTGGCTGCTCCTGCGCCGCGGCAAGCGAACCCTCGCTGCCGTCGAGGTCCGCTAAGCGCGGACCGGCTCGACGAGCTCGACGACCACCTTCGTGGCGGCCTCATCCGCCCGGGCGGGGTAGGGGAGCTCGAGGCGGACGGCGAGATCGGTCGCCAGCCGGCGGAAGAGGTCCATGGTCGCGGCGAGGGCACGACCCAGATCTGCCGCGTCGTAGTGCGCGAAGCATTCGCGGAGGGCCCGTACCGTGTCCGGATCTGCCCAGCGCTCCAGGAAGCGGCCATCGAACCAGCGGTCGCCGCCGCCATCCACCGTCGCGCGGGCGCGCCACTCGATCACCTGCAGCAACAGCCGCTTCATGTATCCATCCACGCAGGCGCGGGCAACCCACAGCTCGCCCCTGCGGAGCTTCCTTGCGGACCACACGGCGTGGTACCAGAAGTCGCTGACCAGGTTCTCGAAGGGAACGGGGCTAGGAGGCCAGTCGTCGAGCCGGGCCTCTTCGCCGGCCGTGCGCTCGACGAGCGCAGGCAGGTCCTCGAGCAGCCGATCCTTGTCCACGAGAATCCGATGTCCCCGAGCCAGCATGCTCAGTGGTCCGGGCTCGCGCAGGCCGGTTCGCATCTCGTCGATCGCAACGGGGACGACGTCGATGTCGGTGCCATCCGCGTACAAGGCCCGCCGCTCGCCCCGCCCGTGCGCGGTCCGCTCCACGAACGTGATCGCCACCGAGCCGAATCGATCGGGCCACGAGGCATCGGCCAGGAAGGCGGCCGGGTCGGCCACGACGACGATCAGGTCCGTATCCGACCATTCGTCGGCGGGTTCCTCGTTACGCGCCCGCGAGCCGAGCAGGAGCAAGGCGCGCACCCCGGCATCGGTCTGTGCCCATTCGACGACGCGGTCGAGGAGCCCCGCTGGATCCGGGGCGAAGCGGATGCCGGCCTTCGCGCTCATGGATGGCCTAGTGCCGGTCGCCCGCGGCCACTTTGGCCTGGTGGACGGCAATGACCTTCTCGGCGATGGTGTGCGGCACCTCGGCGTAGTGGTCGAGCCGCCAACTGAAGCGGCCGCGGCCCTGCGTGATGCTGCGCAGCTCGGTCGCGTAGTGGAACATCTCTGCCTGCGGAACCTGCGCTCGCAGGCTCTGCATCCCGTTCTGGGAGTCCATCCCGAGCACGTGGCCGCGCTTGGCGGTGATCTGGCCCATGACATCGCCCATGTATGCATCCGGGACCACCACCTCAACCTCGAGCACCGGCTCGAGGAGGATTGGGTCCGCCTCCGGGAACGCCCGCTTCAACGCCTGCGAGGCGGCGATCTTGAACGCCATCTCAGAGCTGTCGACGGTGTGGTACGAGCCATCGATCAGGGTGGCCTTCATGTCGACGATCGGGTAGCCGGCCAGGACGCCCTCACCCAGCGCCTCGCGCAGGCCCTTCTCGACGGCGGGGATGTATTGCTTGGGCACCGATCCGCCCACGATCCGATCGCCGAACTCGAATCCAGTGCCGGAATCGGTCGGCTCGAACTCGATCACCACATGGCCGAACTGGCCGTGACCGCCCGTCTGGCGCTTGAATCGGTTGTCGATCTTCGCCGGCCGACGAATCGTCTCGCGGTAAGGCACCAGCGGCGTTCCGGTCTTGACCGACGCACCGAACTTGCGCCGCAGGCGGTCGACGATGACGTCGACGTGCGCATCACCCATGGCGGTGAGGACCGTCTCGCCGGTTCCTTCCTCGCGGTGGACCCGAACGCAGGGCTCCTCCTCGAGCATCCTGGACAGCGCCTGGCCGAGCTTGTCGAGGTCCGCCTTGCTCTCCGGCTCGATGCTCACCTGCAATGTCGGGCTCGGGAATGTAAAGCGTGGCAGCTCCAACGCATGCGGGCGATCCGCGACGAGCGTGTCGCCGGTCTGGGTGCTCGACAGTTTGGCGACCGCGACGATGTCTCCCGGCCCCGCCTGTGGCGCGTTCTCCTGGTCCTTGCCGAGCAGACTCAGGATGTTCCCGATCCGCTCCTCCTCCTTGCGGCTGGCGTTGTACAGGTGAGCCTGCGCCGTGAGTGTCCCGGAGAAGACCCGGAAATAGCTGAGCCGGCCCACGAACGGGTCCGCCGTTGTCTTGAAGACCTGTGCCACGAATGGGGCCTTGGGGTCCGGCTCGATCGGCTTCCCATCGACCGACGTGCGCGATCCCACCTCCGCCGGGGACGGGACGTGCCGCGCGATCATGCTCGTCAACTCGCGGATGCCGATGTTTTTCAGCGCGCTGCCGACGAAGACCGGCACCACGCTGCCCTCGCGGGTGCCCTTGTGCAGCGCGGCCTCGATCTCGGCGTCGGACAGGTCCTCGCCCTCGAGGTACCTCTCCATGAGCTCGTCGGAGGCTTCCGCCGCGGCCTCCACCAGCGCGTCGCGGCGCGAGTGCTCGATGCCCTCCAGTTCGTCGGGGATCGGGACCTCCGTGGGCTTGCCCGCCTCGTACATGGTGGCATGCTGCTCGATCACGTCGATGTAACCGCGGAACCCATCGGCGGAGCCGATCGGCAGGTAGACAGGCGCGATTTTGGGCCCGAAGGCGGCTTT
>VBKA01000031.1 GCA_005879815.1 Chloroflexota bacterium | reverse complement strand
TTCCACGACCAGGTGCTCGCGCACGGGTCGGTTCCGTTGGCGACGTTGCGGCGCGAGATCCCGGGATGGGTGGAGGCGGAGGTCACCACGAGAGCTGGGGCCTAGGTCAAGCCGCCGGCGCCCATCCGGGGGCCACTCGGAAGGATCGTTCCGTGAAGCGGCCTGAGTCGATCGTCCTCGAAGGCCGCCACGTCCGGCTCGAGCCGCTGCGGGCCGAGCATCAGGACGACCTGGTGGCGGCGGCGGCCGAAGACCCCGACACGTTCCAGTTCATGGGCACCAACATCGCAGCTCACGGCTGGGATGCATGGTTGCAGGAGGCGCTCGAGGGAGTCGCGGAGGGGCGCTACGTAGCGTGGGCGACCGTGGACCGCCAGACGGGCCGCGCGGTGGGGTCCACGCGGTTTGGCGACATCTCGCCCGGCGACGGTCGCGTGGAGATCGGCTGGACCTGGATCGCGCCGTCGCACCAGCGAACGGCCGCCAACACCGAGGCCAAGCTGTTGCAGCTCTCGTATGCCTTCGACGAGCTGGGTGCAACGCGCGTTGCCCTGAAGACCGATGGGCGCAACCTGCGCTCGCAGGACGCGATCGAGCGCCTGGGCGCTGTGCGCGAGGGAGTCCTCCGCCGGCACATGCGCCTGCCAGACGGATTCCTGCGCGATACGGTCTACTACTCGATCCTATCCGACGAGTGGCCGTCGGTGAAGGCTCGCCTCGAGGAACGCCTCGCCCGCGGCTAGCTCCATGAGACGTGCCACAAAGCGATTCATCCTTACCCCAATCGCTGATACGAGCGATCTATTCAGCGACTTCGCGCCCTACGTCGCTTCCGTGAATGACTCGGGAACGGTCGCCTTTCAGGCCGCGCTGCGCAGCGGCGGAACCGCGTGCTGCACGGGAACCGGAGGGCAGGTAACCGTCGCCGCCGAGAGCAATGCGACGATCGTGCGTCAGTTCCAGAGCCATCCGGACATCGACCGCGGCGGTGCCTTATGCGTCTATACGGTGCTCCGTCCAGGCGGCGAGGCGCTTGTTCGAATCGAAGGCGGTCAGGTGATGCCCATCGCGGACACGAAGGGTGCGTTTGCGCGAATTGGTCCGCTCGGGCCGACGACGAACGATGAGGGCGCGGTCGCATTTCGCGCGGACACGAAGGCTGGCGAGAGCGGCATATTCCTGGCCCGACGGGGGTCTGTGGTCACCATCGCCGACACCACACAGTTCAAGGGTTTTCAGGGCCTTCCCGTCATCAACGGAGGAGGAAGGGTCGTCTTTCGCGCCGATCTCGAATCTGGAGGCCAAGGAATCTATGCGAGCATGGATGGTGCAATCCGCACGGTCGCGACAACGGGCGATCGCTTCCGCGAACTCGGGTCATTTCCTTCAGTAAATGACCAGGACGTCGTGACGTTCAGCGCCAAGCTGTTCACCGGGGGCGCAGGGATCTTCACCGTTGTCGACGGCCAGGTGACCACGATCGTCGACACGGGCCAATTCGAGAGCTTCCGAGGCGCGCTCATCGACGACGCGGGGAATGTCATCTTTTACGCCACGCCCCATGGAGGCCAGCTGGGCATCTACCCTGCCGACGCCGCCGCCGAGCCGATCGCACGCATCGGCGCCTCTCTTTTCGACTCGACAGTGGTCGACTTTGCGCTCAATCCGGTGTCTGTGAACCGCCGAGGCCAGGTGGCGATTCGCATGAGTCTCGCGGGTGGACGGCAGTTCATCGTGCGGGCCGACCCGGAGACGTAATCGACCGCTGCCCGTCCGCTCGGCGACGCCTAGGTGGCTCGGGCCGCCCTCAAGGATCAGCCCGCAAGGAGCTGTAGAGGTATGCGGTTGCCAGCGAGCGATGGGGTCGCCAGGCCTCGCTGAGACGGCGAACCTCGCCCTCGCTCGGCATCGCCTGGAGCCCGTAAAGCTGCTGCACCGCCCGACGGATCCCCAGGTCGCCGGCCGGCAGAACGTCGGGTCGGCCGAGCTGACCGAGCAGGAACATGTCGGCGGTCCACGAGCCGATTCCGCGAACCGCCGTCAGCTGAGCATGGGCTTCGTCATCGGTCAGGGACGCGAGCCGGTCGAGCTCCAGGCGACCATCCAGCGTCCGGGCGGCGAGGTCCCGCAGCGAGGCGGCTTTGGCCGCCGACAGGCCGATGCGGCGGAGCTCCGCGTCGGAGGCGCCCGCGATGGCAGAGGCGGCATCGCGTTGGCCGATGAATGCCTGCAATCGCCCGAAGATGGCCGCAGCAGCCGGCGTCGCGATCTGCTGGCCGACGATCGCCCGCGCCAGCGACGCGAAGTGGTCGAGTGACCAACGAGCGCGCCAGCTCGCCAGGTCGACCGGGTCCAGACGGTCAATCAGTCGCGCCAGCGCCGGATCTGACGCGCGGAGGGACTCCAGCGCTGTATCCCCCTCGGGCCGGGGCCCGTCAGCCACGCCGCTGATCGTTGAGGAAGTCGATCGTGAGGGCGTTGGCGTGGCCATGCCCCATGCCCTGCCCGCCCTTGAGCCAGGCCATGAGCTCCTTCCAGGTGGTGAGCCCGGTGCCGCGCATCATGACCTTCCACTCGGCGATCGAACGGCCGTATTTCGCCTCGATCGAAGGGAAGTAGGCGGCGGGTCCGCGCACCTTCGTCATCGCCGTTCCTCGCGGAATGCGTGCCACGGATCGTAGTCGGGATCCGGCGGCTCCTGTGGAGGGCGGTCCGCCTCCGGTACGTGGCGCAGGTTCACGCGCACGCGCCACCAGAGCGTGAACCGACCCCGCATGCCATCGACCAGGACGTCGTCCTCGGCAAGGTGCCGCGCCGCGTCGGGGTGGCGCGCGCGCCATCGGTCCAGTCCGGCGAGCGCATCCTCTTTGGATGCTGCCTGCGAGATCACCAGCAGCGGATGAGCTGACCGGCGCCGCCCGGTTGGGCTGACGGTTCCGTCCTGGCGACGCAGCGACGCGGAGGGCCTCGCCGGCGGCACCGAGCCTGCCCGTCCACGCGGCGCGGACGGGTTGCTGGGCCGCGCGTACTCCTCCGACGGGCGTCGCTGCCTGGATGGCTGGACCCGGGGCGGCTCGCCTTCCGCCTTCGGATACTGGGGCGGCCACGGTGCGTCGCCCTGTCCTTCGCGTTCCTGCCGCTCCGACAGCTCGAGCAGATCGTCCAACGAGCCGGTTGCTTCGTCGATGCCGGCCCCCACGTCCCCCAGCTTCGCAAAGCGCCCCGGGACAGTGCGGACGGTGAAGTCGGCGAGCTCCGCGTCCGGCACCTCATCCCAGGTGAGCGGCGCGCTCACCCGCGCATCCGGAACCGGCCGGACGGAGTAGGCGCTCGCCACGGTGCGGTCCTTTGCATTCTGGTTGTAGTCGATGAAGACCCCGTGCCGCTCCTCCTTCCACCACTTGCTGGTCGCGATCTGCGGCGCGCGGCGCTCGACTTCGCGTGCCAGCGCCAGGGCGCCGCGGCGGACCTCGACGTACCCCCAGCGCCGCTCGATGCGCGCGTACACGTGGATCCCGCGCGAGCCCGACGTCTTGGGCCAGCCGATGAGGCCGTGGTCGGCGAGGACCTCTCGTGTCGCCATCGCGACTCTCCGCACGTCCTCCCAGGGGACGCCCGGCCCGGGATCGAGATCCACGCGCAGCTCGTCGGGGTGCTCGGTGTCGTCGCCGCGGATGGGGTGCGGGTTGAGGTCGATGCATCCGAGGTTGACGACCCACACCAGCGCGGCGGCGTTCGAGACCACGACCTCGTCGGCGGTGCGCCCCGACGGGAAGGAGAGCTCCACCGTTCGCACGTACTCCGGCACCGAAGCTGGGGCGCGCTTCTGGAAGAAGGCCTCGCCGGCTGCGCCGTTCACGAATCGCTTCAAGGCCATCGGCCGTTCCATCACGCCGCGCAGCGCGCCATCGGCGACGGCCAGGTAGTAGTCGACCAGCTCGCCCTTGGTGAAGCCGATCTCGGGGAAGAAGACCTTGTCGGGGTTCGAGACGCTCACCTGGTGGCCGGCGACCTCGATGGCCAGCGACTTGCTACCGGGCATGGCGACAGGGTAGCCGAGGAGCGATAGCCTCACGCCATGCGCCGGCGACTCCGCGACTGGGCGGACGCGTTCGAGGTCTGGCTCGATGAGCACCGCTCGACGCGCGTCGCGCGCGGCGCGGTCGTCGGGTTCATCGCCCACGACGTCCTGCAGTACGCCGGCGCGATGGCCTATTTCGCCGTCCTCTCGATGGTCAACCTGTTCATCCTTGGCGTGGTCGCTCTGACCTTCGTGGTCGGGGCGGGCACCGCCCGCCAGTTCGTCATCGACCGGGTCGTGCAGACCCTGCCACTCGCGGGACCAGACGTGGCCCGCCTTATCGACCGCGCCATAGAGGCCCGGGGCAGCGTGACGATCATCGGCCTCATCCTGCTCGTCTGGAGCGCGCTGGGCGTCTTTGGCGCGCTGGCCGGAGGGGTCAGCCGCGTCTTCACCGGGACGCCGCGCCGTCCCTTCTGGAAGGAGCGCCTCATTGGCCTGGCGCTGCTCGGCTCGACCGGGGTGGTCGCGATCGCCTCGGTCGCCCTCGGGTTCGTCACCCAGATTGTGGAGGACGCGCTATCCGCGCGCGTCACCCTTCCGGGGGTCGGCCCGCTTTTCGCGACACTCGGCCTGCTCGTCTCGGCCGCGCTGATCTTCTTCTCGTTCCTGATCGTCTACCGGGTCGTGCCCACCCGGCCGCTTCCCCTACGCCACGCCGTTCCCGGGGCGCTCGTTGCGACCTTGCTGTGGACCGTCCTGCGCATCGGCTTCGTCTTCTACGCCACCCGAGTGGCCAAGTACGACACCGTTTTTGGACCGATAGGGACGGCTGTCAGCCTGCTCGTCTTCCTGTACTTCTCGAGCGTGGTCCTCCTCCTCGGCGCGGAGGTTTCGCGAGCCAGCGCCCAGGAGATCGATCCCGACCGGCGGCCCACCGAAGAGCCCGCCCTGGAACCCCCCGACCTGCCGGGCGAAACGCCGGGGTAGTACGGTGTAGTACATTCGTTGCCGTCACGCGGCGCCCCGCCCGGGGTACCATCCGCCGCGGCAATCGCAACGGGGCACAGGGGCATTGCATTTCGCTGGGGTTTGCGCCGCGTGACGCGGCGATCACGTCTGGCCGCCTGCTTGGTGGCACTGGTAGCGGTCGGATGGCTGGTCGTCGGAGGCGAGCCTCGGTCCACTGCGTTCGCATCTGATCCGATCCTTGACGCCAAGGCGAAGCAGGCGCAGCTGCAGAGCCAGCTGAGCGCCCAGAAAGCGCAGCTCGCATCGCTTCGCGAGGACGCTGCCAGGCTGAACAACGCGCTCGCCTACGCGAAGGTCCAACTCGCCTCGGTCAGCGCGCAGTACGAGAAGGTCGCGAACGTCCTGACCCAGGTGAAGCAGCAGGTCGCCGAGGTCCAGGGCCAGCTCGCCGCGCTGAACAAGCAGATCGCCACGCTCGATGCGCAGCTGAAGCAGATCGCCGCCGACATCGTCACCCAGACACACGAGCTGGCCGCGAGGGAGGCGCTCCTCCAGGACCACCTTCGCTCGGCGTACGAGCAGAGCCAGACCTCGCTCCTCGAGGTGCTCCTCTCCTCCAAGTCCCTCGACGATGCCACCAACCAGGTCGGTTACCTGCTTACCGTCAGCGACGGCGACAAGGCCCTGGCCGATGAGATCACAGCGCTGCGCGTGTCGCTCCGCATCAAGCAGAGGGACCTGACCGATGGCCGCGCGGCGCTCAAGGAGGCCCGCATCCAGGCGCAGATCCAGGAGCGTCAGCTCGTTGCCAAGCGCGCCGAGCTGTCGGCCCTGCAGGCCCAGCTCGCCGCATTGAAGCGGGCCTGGCAGGCGCAGAAGCTTCGCCAGGAGGCGGCCCTGAACGCCTCCCTCAGAGCCCAGAAAAGCCTCAAGGCCCAGATCGGCAAGATCCAGGCCGCAGCGATCGCCCAGGCGGCATTGGTCAAGCGCCTGCAGGCGCAGCAGCTCGCCGCGTCACAGATCGGTCCGGGCGGGCTCCGGTGGCCGGAGCGGGGCTACCAGATCACCCAGTACTTCGGCCCCACGACCTTCGCGCTCGAGCCGCCATACACCTATCAGGGCGTCTACTACGCGCACTTCCATACCGGCCTGGATATCAGCGGCGGGTGCGGTACCCCGATCTACGCCTCCGGCAACGGAACCGTGGCGGCTTCAGGCCAACCGCTCGCGCCGTACGACAGCGCTTTCGGCGTGATCATCAACCACGGCGGCGGGCTCCAGACCTGGTACTGGCACATGCAGCCGCGGGTGGTGGTCCTCGCCGGCCAGCACGTCGTCGGCGGCCAGCTCATCGGCTACGAAGGATCGACTGGCTTCGCAACCGGGTGCCACGTGCACTTCGCGGTGAACCTCAACGACAGCTGGCGCAACCCGCTCGCCTACCTGCCGTAGGCGCAATGTCGTCGGTGCGAAACGGCTGGGCGTCGGGCGCGACAGGGCGTTCGGCCGCTGAACCAGGCCCGTCCTAGGCGACCGAGACGCGCTCCCGCACCGCTGGCAGGTAGAGCCGGTCCACGTACTCGTGGAGCATGCGAGCTGTGCTGAACTGCCAGAGCGAAGCCTCGGCGGCAGCGCGCATCGTGTCGAGCCAGGCTCGCGGGAAGCCATCGGCCTCTCGCTCGAAGAAGCGGGGGATGATCTCCTCCTCCAGCAGCCGATACAGCTCGGCGGCGTCCGCCTCGTCCTGAGCTTCGTCCTCACCGAGCGGCTCGCGTCCGCCGATCGCCCATCCGTTGCGGCCGTTGAAGCCCTCGTCCCACCAGCCGTCGAGGATGCTGACCGAAGGCACCCCGTTGATGGCGGCCTTGATGCCGGACGTTCCTGACGCCTCGAGGGGGCGGCGCGGGTTGTTGAGCCAGATGTCGACGCCGCCCACCAGGAAGCGCGCCACCCGCATGTCGTAGTCCTCGAGGATGAAGACCCGGCCTCGAAGCAGGTCGGAGCGGCTGAGGGTGAAGATGCGCTGGATCACCTGCTGCCCGGGGCGATCCGCGGGGTGGGCCTTGCCGGCCAGCACAACCTGCACCGGTCGCTCCGGGTTCGAGAGCAGGGCGGCCAGGCGCCGCTCGTCGTGGAATATCAGGTCCGCGCGCTTGTAGGTCGCGAAGCGACGGGCGAAACCAATGGTCATGGCGTTCAGGTCGAGCTGACCCTGGACCTGGCGCAGGACGTCGGGCGATTCGCCGTGGCGCGCGAACTGGCGCGCCAGACGACGCTCCGCAAAACCGATCAGCTCCCGCTTCTGCTGCCGGTGCGCGCCCCACAGGTCCGCGTCGCCGACCTTGCCCACATGGGAGACCGGCTCGGGCCCGGGGAGGTCCGACGCCAGTGACAGGCCGATGGCCCGCTCGTAGAGGCGACGCAGCGGCCGGCCCAGCCACGAGGCGACGTGGACGCCGTTGGTGATGGCCATGATCGGATGGCCCGCGACTCCCTGCCAGGTCTCGGTGGCCGTCAGGGCGTGGAGTTGGCTGACGGCGTTTGCGTCGGCCGCCTGGCGCAGGACGAAGGCGGTCATGTCGAAGGGCGCCCGGGGCTCGTCCGTGTTCCCGCGTCCCAGCTCAAGGAGCTCGTCAGGGTCGCAGGCGGTCTCGGAGAACCATGGCGCCAGGTTCTTCAGCATCAGCCCGCGCTCGAAGACCTCGTTCCCGGCGGGGACGGGGGTATGAATGGTGAAGACCGCGTTGCGGCCGACCTCGGCCAGTGCGTCGCGGATTGGCCTGGAGGGATCCCTGGCTACCAGCTCCCGGGCGCGTTCCAGCAGCAGGAACGCGGAATGCCCCTCGTTCAGGTGCCACACGCCGGGCTGGATGCCGAGCGCCCGGAGCGCCCGCACGCCACCGATGCCCAGGATGATCTCCTGGCACAAACGCATCTCGCGCCCGCGCACGTACAGGATCTCGGTGATCGGGCGATCCGCCGCATCGTTGGTCGCGATGTCCGTGTCGAGCAGCAGGAGCGGTACGCGCCCGACCTGTGCGACCCAGACGGCGGCCCGCACGGTTCGCCCCGGGAAGTCGACGCTCACCCGGAGCGCCGATCCATCTTTGCCGCGGGCCCTGCGCAGTGGGAGGTTGGGCGGATCCAGGTAGGGCTGGTTGTGCTCCTGGTGCCCGTCGGCATCGATCTGCTGCCGGAAGTAGCCGTGCCGGTACAGGAGACCCACCGCAACGAAGGGGAGGGCGGCGTCCGAGGCGGACTTGCAGTGGTCGCCGGCGAGGATGCCGAGGCCCCCTGAGTAGATCTGCATCGATTCGTGCAGGCCGAACTCGGCGCAGAAATAGGCCACTGGCGCCGGCAGCTCGCGCTCCGAATCGCTCGACACGGCCCGGCGATACCAGCTGTCGGAGCCGTTGTCGAGGTAGCGGTGGAACTCGTCCAGGAGCCGGCTGGCATCCACCATGAAGTCCTCGTCCGCGGTCAGCTCCGCCCAGCGGCCAGCATCCGTCCCCCGCAGCACGGGGATGGGGTTGCGGTATCGGGCCCACGCGGATGAGTCGATCCGACCGAAGAGCTGGCCCGCCCTGGGAGACCAGCTCCACCACAGGTTGTATGCCAGCTCGCCCAGCCCTTCGAGGCCGCTCGGCAGGTTCATGTCGAACCCGGGAAGCGTGGGAATCTCGACGGGCGCGCTCACAGGCTCACAAGACTCACGGCTGTGGATCATACCGATGGCGCAAACGCCGCGCGGCCTCTGCGACCGCGTCCTGCCGGCGATGTGGTGCGCGGAAGCCCCGCTTAGGGTCTCGCCGTGGTGAACTGCAGGCGTTACCCTATCGGCCCCGTGATCGAAGGCTACTCGGTCGACGAAGCGGCCTCAGTCCTGGGCGTGCCGAAGGGGCGCGTCTGGGAGCTGCTTGCGCGCGGCATTCTGGCCGGCACGCCCGAGGATGGGGGTGGCATGCGCGTCTACCTCCAGGGTCGACCGATGGAGCCGATCGTGGGCAGGCCGCTACCGGGCCGGCCCGAGCCGGACGAGCGGCCCACCGGCACGAACGGAAACGGCGGCGAGCACGGACAGCCTGGATTCGAGGCCTCGCCATTCCGGGAGCTGCTCACCGAGTTCCGGAACCTCACCGAGCGCTACGGGCAGGCGCTGCTCGCGTTGGGAGAGGCACGGGGAGAAGTGGCCTCCCTGCGGACCCGGGTCGAGCTGCTCGAGGCTCGCGTCGATCTGAGGTTGCCATCGCCTCCACTCGTCCAGTGGTCGCCGCCTCAGCCGGCGCCTCCCGTCGAGGAGAGCGAGCCATCCCCGGAGGCTCACGATGAGGCTGTTTCCGCAGCTGCTCCAGCCGTCGACGAACCCGAGGCACCAGGTGTCCCGATCGCGTCGACGACGGCGGCAGATGGGGACGAGGTTCCTGCAGCCCTCATCGAACCACCGGCCGTTGCTCTCGAGGCGGCCCCGACGCCGGCTCGGTCCGCCAAGCGCAACAAGTCCCGGCCTCGACGCCGCCGGCAGGGTGCGCGATCGGCCACGGAGGGCATCGCCGAGGCCCTCGCCCGCGCCCAGGATCCGACGGTTACGCAGCTGCCCGGTGGCGACGAAGCGCAGGCAGCCTTCAACGAGCTGCGAGAACGCATTCGTCGCGAGACCCTGGCCGCCGAGGCGAGCGAACCCGCCACGGTGAACGTGCCGACGGAGGCCCTGGCGCCCGAACCCGACGACGCGATCGGCCTCGCCGTGATGTCAGCGCCTGCCGAAGCCGTCGAGCTTGACTCGCTTCTCGCCGATGAGGAGCTCGGCGGAGCCATCCAAGAGCAGCCGACCTCGGTGGAGGAGGCGCCCGCGCTGGAGGAGGCGCCTGCGGTGGCGGAGACAGCGCCGGTGAGCCCCGCCCAGCCGGTCGTGCCGGAGGAGCGTTTGGCGGCGGCGGAAGCGGAGGCGACGTCGCCTGCCTACAGCCACGAATGGGACGAACCCGATTGGATCGCGGAGGAGGACGTCGACTGGGGGACCAACGAGGCGCGGGCGCCTCAGGAAGCCTTCGCCATGGGGGAGAGCCCGGAGATCGGATGGGCCGAGCTGCCGGCTGCCGGCATCGAGCAGCCCGCCGAGCAACTCGAGGCTCCCGCCACCGAGCTGGCACGCGACGCGCGCGACGCTGGAGTCGAGGTCGAGCCACTCGAATCCTTCGCGACCGATGCGTCCACCTCCCAGGCGCTCGAGGTCGAAGCGCCCGGACCGACGTCCGGCCAGGGCGGGACGGGGTCTGAGCCACGGGGCGCCCCAGCGGAAGAGGTACGCAGTCAGGGTCCCGGTCAGGGTCCGGAGCAGGCGGCGGGATCCGAGGAAGAGCTGATGTGGCTGGGGGATGAGTTCCGCGCGGGCCCTGTCGCGTGGAGCAGCCCGGGCCGCGTCTCCACTCTTCCCAGGCAGACACCGGCAGAAGCAACCGTCTCGGAGGCGGAGGACGAAGCCCTGGCGCGACTCGCCGTCGAGCGAGGGTGGGATGACGCCGAGTTGGACGCCATCCGATCACTCCTTGCGCAGCCCGGGCACGTGGACCTCCCAGGGACCGAGCTTGACGCGACCGCCGCCACCCCCGACGTTGGGACGCCGGACGCCGAGACGCGCGATGAGAAAGCCTCGGCTGAGCCTCGCGAGGCAGAGAAGGAGGAGAAGCGCGAGGAGGAAGCCTTCGACTGGGAGCGAGGGCCGTCCGCCTGGAATCCGCCGCCCCTCGCGCGCGAGTCACGCGACCTTCCGGGTGCGGGCGAGCTCGACGAGGCCATGGCCGCCTTCGAGGTGAGCGCGTGGTCCAAGGAAGCCGTCAGCCACGTGGATGACGGGCCGGCACGCAGCGAAGCGGCCGCGGCGGACGTCTCAGGTGCGCCGCCCCAGCCGACCTCCACCGCGACGCACCAGGACGTGCCTGCTCCGGCTTCGACCGTGACCCGCCCGGCGCCGCCATCGGTCATTACGCCCGACCCTGAGCGAGAAACCGACGATATCTGGCTTCGAGGTCGCAGGGGTCCGGCGGCCAGCGCCTATCGCCGCCTGCGGCGGCTCTTTCCCTAGCCCTCAAGGGTGAGCGGCTCCAGGATTCCGACGCTCGGTCCCAACGGGGAGGGATGGGTCGCCGGGCAGGTGCTGCTGCTCCTCGGCGTTGCCGTGTCGGGTGCCATGGCGCTCGGCCATTTCTCCCTCGACTCGCCGCTCCGTGATGGCGGCCTTGTCGCCGGACTCGTCCTGATCCTCGCAGGGGCCCTCCTGTTTGGACGCGGGCTCCGTGACCTGGGTGCCAGTCTCGCCGCCGTTCCGCGCCCAAAGCCGGACGCGGGACTCGTCGAGACGGGCATCTATCGACGGATCCGCCATCCCATTTACGCGGGCATGGTGTTCTCGGCGCTCGGATGGGCGCTGTTTTCCTGGAGCGGCATCGCGATGCTTCTCGCGATCGCGCTGGCCGTCGTGCTCGATCTCAAGGCGCGGCTCGAGGAGCGCTGGCTGGTCGCGCGCCATCCCACCTACGCCAGCTATCGGCTCCGTTCCAATCGCTTTCTTCCCGGCATCTACTGACCGAGACTGACCGATGGCGCAGCTGCACAGCCTGGGCGCCTCGACCGTGCTCGGGGCGGTGCTGGTGACTGGGGTAGTTGCGACCGTCGCCGCCCTGCGCGGCGGATCGACATGGATCGATCAGCTGCGCCGTGGTCTGACGGTGTTCATCGGTCTGCAGGTGGCCACCGGGGTCGCCCTCTTCGTATCGGGCGCGCGGCCGCATGAGTCGCTGCATCTGCTCTATGGATTGGTGGCCATCGCGATCCTGCCGCTGGCTGGGGCCTTTGCAAGCGAGGCGCCGCCACGTCCGCGCGCCTGGGTGCTGGTTGGAGCCTGCTTGCTTCTTCTGATCGTGGCGTGGAGGCTCGCTTCGACCGGTTGAGGCGGCTGCCGCCTATCATGGATGGACCGATGCCCAGGCTCCGCCTGCTCGCCCTGGCGCTGCTGGCTGCCGGCGCAGTGGGTGCCCTTCTCCCCGGCGCGATGGCAACGGGGAGCCAGTCAGCCAGCCTGCGCGCAGGCTCGCGTTCGTCACTCGCCAGCGATGGCGACGTCAACGCGGGGCATGCAGTCTTCAACGCCCGGTGCGCCACCTGTCACGGGGATACGGGACAGGGAACGGCGCTGGGCCCCTCTCTGGTCGGGGTCGGGGCCGCCGCCGCCGACTTCGAGCTGCGCACCGGTCGGATGCCGTTCAACGGGTCACCCGGAACCCAGGCGGTGCGCAAGCCCCCGGCCTTCGATGACGCCACGATCCGCAACCTCGTCGCCTATGTCGCCGCGCTGGGGACCGGACCGGCGATCCCGGAGCCGCGCCTCGACACGACCGCCGTCTCCGCAGGGCAGCACCTGTTCATCGCAAATTGCGCTCCATGCCATGGCGCAACGGCCCGGGGTGGGGCTGTCGGTGGAGGAGCCCTGGCACCGCCGCTCGACGCTGCGACCCCGGTGCAGGTCGCCGAGGCGATGCTGATAGGGCCAGGCGAGATGCCGGTCTTCAGCAGCCTCTCCGAGACGGACCGAAATGCCGTCGTGTCGTACGTCGCCTACCTGCAGACGCAGCCCGATCCGGGAGGAGTTTCGATTGGCGGAATCGGCCCGGTGCCGGAAGGGTTCGTCGGCTGGGTCCTCGGCCTCGGCCTGATCCTGGTGGTCGTGCTGGTGGTCGGGCGCGACTGGCGGGGTTCGCGCGCGTGAACGCCTCGCGCGGCGTGGGGCTGGCGCTGGCCGTCTCGATCGCCGGGTCGCTGGCCCTGGTGGTGATCTACGTGGTGGGCGGCAGCGTTCAGCAACAGGGAATCGGGCTGGCCCTCGCCCTGGGCGGGATGGGCACCGCGATCGTCATCTGGGCGGTGGCCCTCATCGACGCTCCCATCGAAATCGAGGAGCGACACTCGTTCGCGACGAGCCGTGAAGAGACGGCGGTCGTGGACAGCAGGACGGGGGCCGAGGAGATCAGCCGCCGGCGATTCCTCGCCCAGCTCCTGGCCGTGGCGGTCGGCATCCTGGGCGCGACCCTGGTGCTGCCGGCCTTCTCGCTCGGGCCGCAGCCGGGCACCGACCTGTTTCGCACGGCGTGGCGCCGCGGCATGCGCCTGGTCGACGCCGGCAATCGGCCGATACGCCCAGATGACCTGGTCGCTGACAGTGTCAGGACCGTCTTCCCGGAGGGCTTCGTGGGCAGGCCGGACAGCCAGACGCTGCTGATCAAGGTGAGCCCCTCCGACCTTGCCCTGCCGAGCGGCCGATCCGCCTGGGCGCCGGAGGGCTGCGTCGCCTACTCGAAGGTCTGCACCCACGCGGGTTGCCCGGTCGGCCTCTACCGGGCGAAGGAGCATCTCCTGCTCTGCCCGTGCCATCAGTCCACCTTCGACGTCCTGCGTGGCGCGACCCCCATCTTCGGTCCGGCGGCCCGCCCGCTCCCGCAGCTGCCGATGGAGGTGGATGCCGACGGCTACCTGGTCGCGCTCGGCGACTTCCCCGAGCCCATCGGGCCCGGATTCTGGGACATGACCCACGCCCCGGCGGATGGCGGCTGAGCCGATGCTGACCTGGATCGACGAGCGGCTCGGGCTCGCGGCGTGGGCGCGTGCCGGGCTGCGCAAGGTCTTCCCCGATCATTGGTCGTTCCTGCTCGGCGAAGTGGCGCTCTTCTGCCTCGTGGTCCTCGTGCTGACGGGTGTCTTCCTGACGCTCTTCTACGTGCCCGATGCGACGAGCGTCACCTACTCGGGACCGTGGGCGCCGTTGCGCGGGCAATCGGTCTCGGCCGCCTTCGATTCGGTGATGCGCCTCAGCTTCGAGGTGCGCGCGGGCCTGGTGATGCGCCAGATCCACCACTGGGCCGCGCTGGTCTTCGTGGCGGCCATCGTGGTTCACCTGCTGCGCATCTTCTTTACGGGCGCATTCCGGCGGCCGCGTGAGATCAACTGGCTCGTGGGCATCGGGCTCCTGCTCCTGGCCCTGGCGATGGGCATCACCGGCTATTCACTGCCGGATGACCTGCTGAGCGGCACCGGCCTTCGCGTGATCTACTCGGTGGTAATCGCCATCCCGTTCATCGGTCCCTACCTCGCCTTCCTCGTCTTTGGCGGCGAGTTTCCGACCACCGAGATCGTCAGCCGCCTCTTCGTCTTCCACGTCATGCTGCTGCCGGCGCTGCTGATCGGGGGGGTGCTCGTGCACCTCGCCATCCTGGTGCGCCAGAAGCACTCTCAATACGCGCTGGCGGGTGCGACCGAGGAGAACGTCGTCGGCCGGGCCTTCTGGCCGTCGCAGGTCTTCAAGTCCACCGGGCTGGCGATCCTGACCGCCGCGGTGCTCGCCCTGCTGGGCGGCCTCATCCAGATCAACCCGATCTGGGCCTACGGACCGTTTGACGCGACCACGGTCAGCTCCCCGGCCCAGCCAGACTGGTACGCCGGCTGGCTGGACGGCGCACTTCGCCTCTTTCCGCCCATCGAGATCACGGCACTCGGGATCACGATCCCATCGCCATTCATCCCCGGCGTGCTGCTGCCCGGGATCGCGTTCGGAGTCATGACCCTGTGGCCGTTCCTGGAGGCCTGGGCGACAGGCGACCACGCAGAGCACCAGCTGCTCGACGGCCCACGCGAAAGGCCATTACGCACCGCCTTCGGTGTGGCCGGTCTGCTCGTCTTTGTGATCCTGACTCTGGCGGGAGGCAACGATGTCGTGGCGCTGGTGTTTGCAGTGCCGGTCGAGGCGATGACCAACATCCTGCGCGTCGCGATCGTTGCGGTTCCGCTGCTGGGCTTTGGGATCACCTACCGCATCTGTCGGGAGCTGTATGACCGGCGTGAGGCGACGGGCGAGCGCCGCGGCTCCGTGCGGCTGCGGCGCACCGCCGCGGGAGGCTTCGAGGAGATCGAGCCGGACTAGCTCTCCGGTCCCAGGCGATAGCCGAGCCGTCGTGGTAGCCGCGTCAGCTCGCGGAGCACCCAGCCGGCTCGTCTGCCCTCCTCTTCGCCGTCCTCGCGCCGGATGAGCGCCTCGCGCAGGACGCGTGCACCGGCGTAGCGGAATGGCTCGGGTGGAAACCGGCTTGGAACCTCGCCGACGATCGGCAGGCGGGTGATCGGCTCAACCGAACCGAGCGCCAGAGCGGCCAGGATGCGTCCGCCAAGGTGCGAGGGTGCCACGCCGTTGCCCGAGTAGCCCAAGCCGAAGTGCACTCGGCCACCGGCCAGGGTGCCGAACCGCGGCAGGTGGTCGGCCGCCACGTCGATGGGCCCTCCCCACATGTCGCTCAGGCGCACGTCGGCAAGCTGCGGAAAGATGTGGCGGAATCCGGCCGCAGCCCGTCGACCAGCCGCCAGGTCGTCGACAAACGAGCGCCCGATGCGCCCGTCGTAGCCGGGCCGCCCGCCTCCGGCGCCGAACGCGATCCGGCCGTCGGCGGCGACGTGGAAGTAGTGCACCGTGAACCGCGCATCCACGATTGATTCGCCGCCCGTCCAGCCAAGCCGCTCGTCGATGAGGTCGGGGATGGGCTCAGTGCGTACCATCCAGCTGCTCCAGGTCACCAGCGAGCGCCGGAAAGGGCGCCATCCCGCGGCCCAGGCGTTGATGGCGAGCACGACCTGCCCCGCGCGGACCTCGCCGTCACCCTCCGCCGACTCGGTGATGACGCGGACCGTCGACCCTTCGCGACGAAGCCTCCGGACGCGGGTTCCCTCGTGAATCACCGCGCCTCGTGCCGCGCAGACGGCGCGCAGGCCCCGCGCCAGGCGGGCCGGCTGGACTGTGCCGGCGTCCGCCATGAGTGCACCGCCGCGGAACAGCGGCGAGCGGCAGCGTTCCGCCACCTCCTCTGAGCTCAACCCGCGGAAAGCATCCCCGACACCGAGATGCCGCGCAGCGTCGATCGAGGAGTCCCACGCACCGTCGTGGAGCGGCGTGGTGCTGACCGTGAGCATGCCCCGGTGACGAAAATCCGCATGGATCCCATGGCGCTCGCACCAGGCGCCGATCTCGGTCACGGACCTGGCGACCTCACGAGCGCAGGCGAGGGCTTGTTCGCCACCGAAGAGATCGCGGAGCAGCGCGAGCTCGTCCCACCAGCCATTGACGAAGCCGCCATTGCGGCCGGAAGGTCCGCCGCCGCAGACGTCCATCTCCACGAGCATTACGCGGCGTTGCGGATCCAGCTCGAGGAGCCGATAGGCGGTCCACATTCCGGTATACCCACCTCCGACGATGACCACCTCGGCATCGGTGCTGCCGGTCAACGGAGGGTTTGGAGGTGGATTGCCCTCATCCGCCAGCGCCTCGCGGAGCCATGGATTGCGGTTGCCTCCGGAGGGTCGCAGGGCGAGGTCGTCATCGGTCAGCAAGCGCCGGTTCACGAGGGCAATGTAGCCCAGCGCAGGCTCCGCGTACGGGCTGTCGAGCGACCGCGGCGGCTTGCGCCAGCGAGCTTCGCTCGCTACCCTTTCGGCTTCCCGATGACCCATGTGCCCCGACCCGAGCTGCCTCTCGGCGCGCGCCTTCTGATCGCCCCACTGCTGGCCGTCGCGCTCCTGGGGACCCTCAGCGGACCTGCCGCCGCGCGCGTCGAGCGCGCTGATGGCCACGACACCCGGTCGAAGCCGCCGCCGGCCGAGATCGGCTATGACATTTCGTACCCCCAGTGCGCCAGCCGATATCCGGCAAATCCGGCGTTCGGCATCGTCGGCGTCAACCGCGGCATCGTCTTCAGCGCCAACCCGTGCCTCGGGGCCTCGTCCAAAGCCGCCAGTCAGCTCGTGTGGGCCGGGCCCAACGCCCAGCTCTACGCCAACACGGGCAATCCGGGCCCGCAGCTCAGCTCGCACTGGCCCAGCGGGCAAACCGCGCCTCGTGAATGCACCACGCAAACCAAGCCCGACCCCGACACGGCGGACTGCGCCTATGACTACGGCTGGAACGCCGCCTCCGACTCGTACGCCAACGCCGTGGCGGCGTATGTCTCAGTGGGCTGGGCGCCGCCCGGAGCAACGCGGACGCTGGTAGCCAACCACTGGTGGCTGGACGTCGAGACCGCAAACTCGTGGCGCGAAGACACCTCGCTGAACGTGGCTGCCCTGCAGGGGGCCGTCGATTACCTCGAGTCTGTGGGGGCCGCGTCGGTGGGAATCTATTCGGCCCCGCACATGTGGAGCCAGGTTGTTTCGCGGACCTGCCCAGCTGGGTGGCAGGGGCGAGCACCCTGAAGGGCGCGAGGAACGGCTGCGGTGGCCCCGGGCTCACCGGTGGGACGATCCAGCTGACGCAGTACTTCAGCACCGGGTTCGACGCCGACTATCCCTGCTGAACCGGGCACCGCCCCGGGACTCCGCGCGATTCTGCCGCTTGACAGAATGATTCATTACGGCATAATCATCGGCCTCCGAAGAATCATCGTCACGACTTGAAGGAGACCGATGTCCTCCACCGCGGTCGGCTCAATGACCGACCAGATCCTCGCCGAGATCGAGAACGGTCTCGCGCACCAGCGTCACAAGTGGGCCGCGCAGTGCCAGGCGCACGGCCTGTCGATGACGCATTTCCACGTCCTGGCCGTTCTCGAGGCCGATGGGCCCACGCCCATGAGCCGGCTCGCCGACCAGCTTGGCGTCGCCTTCTCGAACCTGACGGGCATCATCGGCCGCATGGAAGAGCGGGGGATAGTCGAGCGCGTGCACGACGACGATGACCGGCGCGTGGTCCTCGCGCAGCTGACCCCGTTCGGGCGCGGCGTCGTCCAGAAGGTCGAAGCGACGCGCCTCGAGCACATGCGCCAGCTCGTGGGTGCCTTGACCCCCGATGAGCAGCACGCTGTTCTGGGCGCGCTCAGGACCCTCACCTCAGCGCATGGCCGACTTCACGCCCGTGACCACGCCCAGCAACCCTACGACACGAACTACGAGGAGCATTTCCACTCATGACCGCACGCTCCGCCGCGGCGGCGCTCACCGAAGACGCCCCGGTCCATGTCAGCAATCGAGCCCGGATCGAGATCCTGGTCGCGGTGCTGCTTGGCCTCTTCCTCTCCGCCCTCGACCAGACGATCGTCGGCCCCATCCTGCCGCGCATCGTCTCCGAGCTGCACGGGAGCGACTACTACACCTGGGTCGTCACCGCCTACCTGCTGACCAGCACGGTGACGGTGCCCATCTACGGCAAGCTCTCCGATCTGTTCGGCCGCAAGCCGATGCTGCTGATCGGCATCGGTCTCTTCCTCTTTGGCTCGGCGCTCTCAGGCCTGAGCCAGACGATGTGGCAGCTGATCGCCTTCCGGGCGATCCAGGGACTCGGCGCCGGCGCGCTCTTCCCGATCAGCCTGGCCGTCATCGGTGACCTGTTCACGCCTCGCGAGCGCGGCAAATACCAGGGTCTATTCGGCGCGGTTTTCGGCATCGCCTTCCTGGTCGGGCCGGGCCTCGGCGGGACCATTACCGACAACTTCAGCTGGCATTGGGTCTTCTACGTCAATTTGCCAATCGGGCTCATCGCCGTGGCGGTGATCGCCTGGCTGTTGCCGACGGTGAAGCGCCCGGATGCGGCTCGCGACATCGACTACGCGGGTGTCCTCACGTTCGCCGCTGGCATCGTGCCGATCCTCATCGGCCTCACCAACGCGGAGAACGGCGACTGGGGCGCCGTAGGCGTCTGGGGCTTGCTACTCCTGGGCATCGCGTTCCTGGCCCTCTTCGTGTGGGTCGAATCGCGCGCGAAGGAGCCGATGATCCCGCTCCACCTGTTCAGGATCCGCAGCTTCGCGATCTCGATGGTCGCCGTCTTCACCGCGATGTTCGGCTTCTTCGGCGCCGTGGTCTTCCTGCCACTTTGGTACCAGGTCGTGCAGGGCTCCAGCGCCACCGAGTCGGGATACAAGCTGCTGCCCTTCCTGTTCGGGCTGATCCTCAGCTCCGTCATCAGCGGGCAGCTCGTGAGCCGCACCGGGCACTACAAGTGGCTCGCGGCGGGTGCGTTGGCGCTCGCGGCGATCGGCGTCGGGATGATGACGCAGCTGCGCGCGGACACCCCGGATCTCGAGCTCTGGGCCTGGATGGCGCTTGCGGGTCTGGGCATCGGTCCCTCCATGGCCGTCTTCACGATCATCGTCCAGAACGCCGTGCCTTTCTCCGAGCTGGGGGCGGCGACCAGCGACCTGACCCTCTTCCGCCAGATCGGCGGGACGGTGGGCCTGACGCTCGCGTTCACCCTGTTCCGCAACTTCCTCAGCTGGGGCGCGATCCGGACTCAGTTGGTCGGTGCCGGTGCGCCGGCGCAGTTCGTGCCGAGCACGCCACCCGCGGGCTTCGACACCGGGCAGCTCACGAACGTGGGAGGTTCGGGACCGAGCTTCATGGGCCAGATCCCGGCGCAGTTCCAGGCGATCTTCGTGGAGGGCTTCCATCGCGCCTTCTCCCTCGCGCTCGCCAACGCCATGTGGCTCGGCGTGGGAGCGCTGGCGATCGCGTCACTGAGCGTGGCCTTCCTCCACGAGCAGCCGCTTCGCCAGCACTTTGGCGAAGCCGTCGAGCGGCCTGAAGACCGTTCCGGTCATCCGGGGGAGATCGCCGTCTCGCTCGACTGAGCCTGCTAGCGATCCAGCAACCGCGAACGGGCGAGCCGCGAGGCTCGCCCGTTGTTGCGCGGTCGCGGAGTCGACCGCGAACCGGTTGCACGAGGCACCGTGACGAGATGAGACCCAGAGGATTGCCGATTCGAACGTCGCACCTATACTCGCAATGCGCAGGAGCAAGCGGGGGCGACGGAGGTGGCACTCGATGGACGACCAAGCCTTGGCGAAAGACCCGTCCGCGTTTTATGCCCTGGTTGGACGGGCCCTCACGGACAAGAAATTCCGTGAGCGGATCATGGACCAAGATCATCCCGACGCGCAGCTACTGGCCCTGGGCGAGGTCGGCATTACAGGGAATGACCAGATACTCGCAGAGCTGAACAACTCAATCGACGCAGTTAACAAGCTTGCAGGCGCTGGGGGATTCAGCGCCGATGTGGCGGCTGTCACCTAGAAGATCCCGGAGATCTAGCGTTGTGGCTGGAGGCCGAACGCCGGTCGAGAGGGCGATGGTGGGACGACATCGATCGCCTGATAGCCGCGCTACCTCCCCTCCTCTTTCGGCAGATCAAGCTTCTCGAATACGATCTCGCGCTTCGGTACTCGGCAACCGGCCAGTTCCGGGACGTCTTCTCGGGCGTTGATTTCTTTCCGCTCCTCTCGGTAGCAACCTGGCTGCTCGACGACCTGAGGGTCCCTTCCAACGCGGCGCGCGACAAGAAGGAACGGCACTTTTTCACCGCCTCCATCCTGCTGGCAGTTCGCGCGCAGGTGATCGATAGCATCCGCGACCCGGGCGGTTTCACTGAGGGTGATCGGATCGCCCTGGTGCAGTGGCTATCAGATCGTGCATCGGGCGAATTTGCGTGTGTCATGTCGCGAGACTCGTCGTTCTGGGAGCGGTACGAGGCGATCAGCCTCGAGAACGCGGGGCGGCTCCTCCAGCGATGGGAGCGCGACACCGACACGGACGCGCCAGAAGAACCGGAAGCATTGCTGAACAACGGTTGGTCGTCCGCCGCGAGGCTGGCGGCGTCCGCGGTCATGGCATCTACTCGCCGGGACCTGCCCACTCAACAAGTCCTTGAGATGCTGGACGATGCCGCCAAAGCCTTCCAGATCCTGTCCGACGTAGGATCGGTCCATCGCCATTCGCTGGAAGGCCGGCTTTCCTACCCGATCGCAGTCGTCGCTCGTGCTGCGCGGATTCCGCTTCGTCCGCGTCCGAACCCGGATGTCATTCTCGGAGCCATGGTGGCGACCGGGTCGCTGAAGTGGATGGTGGAAGCGGTCCGTGCTCGGCTCCTCGAGGCTCGCCAAGCGGCGATCGGCCTCGCGTTGCCGACCTTCGCCGCGTTCCTGGCCGATGCCGAATCCACCCTCGGGCAGCGGACCGCCGGCGAGCCGTCGCACGGTGGAGGACCTGGGCAAGCGGAGCATCGTCCTCCACTTTTAAGGCACTCCACCCCAGTAGTGCCACAGGCGCTCGCCATGGCGGAAGGGTTCCTGCTCGGCGATCTCACCTTCCGGGAGAGCTGGGAGATGCACCGCGAGGGCATGTTCGGCGTGCCCGAGGTCGCGTCGAGATTTCCCGCCGGACTGGTGATGGAGATCCTGTGCAGGCATGAGCACGACGTCCAACGGAACGTCGATGAGTTTCTGGACTTTACGCTGTCAAACGGATTCCGCTACTACGACCATCCGTTATCGGGCGTCGACTCCGACACAGTTGGCGTCTTCCTTCGGCTGTTGCCGCATGCAACCCCCAGCAATGAGTACGGCGAGGGTGTGGCTCTCGTCCTCGATTGTCTTGACCGAAACGTGAGCGAGTCCGGCGCCATCCCCGTTTGGATCACCGGCTGCGAGGAATCGGAGCACGATCGACCTCAGGTCGTTGCGCTGGGAGGAGGCTGCGGAACGGTCGCGGCTCACCTGTTGCTCGGCTTGACCGCCGTTCCATCCCGTCGGCATCGCGAAACGATCTCGACCGGAGCGCGGCACCTTGTCAATCGCATCGCGGAGGTTGGACTGGGAGCCAACGTGAACTACCCGCCGGCGTACGCGCTGGGGGTCTTCTTTCGCCTCCTGGGAAAGCTGGAGTCTCAATCTCTATGGCCAGGGGTACGTAGGCGCGCCAGGACGGCGCGCGGAAGTCTAAGCCGCGCACTCGAGCTCGCGGCCAAGACAAGGCCCGACGGGCCCCAGGATGCGGCGCTGCTGACGCTGGCGTGCTACGACGCCAATCGCGAGGATCTGCTCGATCCTGCCTGGCTCGTACAGGTGCTCAAACGGCAGCGATTCGATGGAAGCTGGATCGGGGAACCCTTTGCCGCCGCACCAAATCGCGGGCGATCGGTGAGCTGGTACTCGAGCACGCTCCTGACCACGGCACTGTGCTACGACGCGCTCGCGCGAGGGGCGGACGGACTGGCTGCTGCGACTGATTGACAGCCGGAGTCTGATAAGGCGGTGCCGCTCCCGGATCCGGATCGGATCAGCATCCTCGCCAGCTATCTGCCCCGGGCCGTCCTCGACTATGTCGCTTCCCTGCCGACCTTGCCGTCGGAGCCTTCAGCCGAATCCTTTCGGGCGGCGTTGCTGCTCATCGACATCACCGGGTTCACCCAGATCACCTCGGCAGCGATCCGACGCGGCGCGGCCGGCACGGAGCAGCTCTCGCGCTCCCTGAACACCTACCTCGGGCAGATCGCCGACCTGATCACCGAACACGGCGGCGACATCGCCAAGATCGTCGGCGACGCGCTCATTCCGATCTGGCCCGCGACCGATGAGGATCTCGCGACCGTCACCCGGCGCGCCGCGGTCTGTGGATTGGAGATTGCCCAGCGGCTTGGCGAGCTCGAGGTGGAGCCGAACCTGCGCCTCTCGCTGAAGGTGGGACTGTGTGCGGGTGAGATCGAGGCGACCCACGTCGGCGGCCTCGACGGCAAGTGGCTCTTCCTCATCACCGGAAGCGGCGTCGCGCAGCTCTCGATCATCGAGGAGGTGCTACAGACCGGAGACGTGATCGCATCGCCCGAGGCCTGGGATCTCATCTCCGATCGCTTCGTTGGCCAGCGTCTCGAGGCCGGTCACCTCCGGCTGACCGCGAATCGCCACGAACCGTCTGTCCGCCCGCTGCGCCCGCTCTCGATTCCGGTCGAGAAAGAGCACTCGGTGCGGGCGTACGTCCCGGACGTCCTCCTCTCGAGGCTCGACGCCGGCCAAGCAGCGTGGCTGGCCGAGTTTCGGCGGACTACGGTGGTCTTCGCCAATGTTCTCGGGATCGGCGATGTCACCGCCGATACGCTGCAGCTCTTGCAGGGGATCACCCAGCAGGCGCAGCGAGTCATCGGCCGCTACGGCGGCTGGCTCAAAGAGATCACCATGGACGATAAGGGGACCACCCTGGTTGCCTGCTTCGGCGTACCGCCCTTCACACACGACGACGACCCCGCTCGGGCCGTGGACACCGCGGTCGCGCTCCAGGCGTCGCTCCGCGATCTGGGCGTCACCGCGGGTGTAGGCGTCGCGACCGGACCGACCTTCTGCGGACCGGTCGGAAATGCGACGCGGCGCGACTTCGCGATGCTTGGTGGCCACGTCAACCTGGCCGCGCGCCTCATGCTGGCCTCGGGCGGCGACGCCGTCCTGTGTGACGCACCCACACATGACACCGCACGAGGGAGGCGCGACTTCGAGCGGCTGCCTGCGTTCGTGCTCAAGGGCATGGCGGGCCCAACCGACGTCTACCGCGTGGCTACCGCTGCCGCCACATCCGTGGAGCACCCGATGGTCGACCGCACCGCGGAGCGGGCGGCGGCAGGCAAGGCGATGGAGGCGTTGGCAGCGGGCGAGGGTGGCATCGTCACGGTCGAGGGTGAGCCCGGCATCGGGAAATCGCGCCTGGCATACGAGTGGTTGCGCCAGGCCCACGAGCACGGGGTCACGACCCTCGTGGGAGCCGGGTCCGACATCGACGATTCGACGCCGTACCACGCCTGGCGGCCGATCTTTGCTGCACTGCTCGGCCTCGATGGGATCAAGGACCCGACAACGCGCAAGGCCCGCTTGCTCGACCGGCTGGGTGGGAATGACGACAGTATCCGGCTGTCGCCGCTGCTGGGCCCGATCCTTTCGGTTGACCTCCCGGACAACGACTCCACAGCCCAGATGACCGGCGCGGTCCGAGGCGACAACACCCGGGACCTGCTGTCCGCGCTCATCGGTGAAGGGGCCGCCAGGGGACCGCTCATGCTGGTGATCGAGGATGCGCACTGGCTCGACTCGGCATCGTGGTTTCTGCTGACCCAGGTCCGGCGCGAGGTTCCATCCGCCTTGCTGCTGGTGACCATGCGCCCGACCGAGGAGATCCCAGCCGACCCTGAAGGAATCTTGTCCGTCGCGCCCACCAGGCTGCGTCTTGCGCCGCTCTCCCCACAGGACGCGGTGACGCTGGCCGCGGAGCGGACCGGCGCCGCCGAGCTGGCCGGGCCCGTCGCCACGCTCGTCCGGGAGCGCGCCGAGGGCAACCCGCTCTTCATCGAACAGCTCACGTACGCTATGCGCGACGCCGGGCGGATCGTGGTCGATCACGGCCTGCTCCGCCCTGCGGCGGGTGCCGAGACGCTCGACAGCGCGCCCATCCCCGACACGGTCCAGCGGGTCATCACCGCACGCCTCGATCACCTGTCGCCGGGGCAGGCGATGACGCTCAAGGTCGCCAGCGTCATCGGTCCCCGGTTCGCCCTGCGGACGTTGCAGGACATCTACCCACTGCCCGGCGAGGCTGACCGGCTCCTGGACCATCTGCAGGCGTTGACTCGGCTCGACCTCGTTGCTCCAGTCACCGCGGCGCCGGAACCCACCTACGAGTTCCGACACAAGATCACCCAGGAGGTCGCCTACGAACTGATGCCGCCGGCCCAGTCAAAGGACCTGCATCGGGCTCTTGCGGAGTGGTATGAGCGGTCGTATGCGGAGGACCTCTCGCCCTTCCACGCCTTTCTCGCGTACCACTGGCGCAAAGCGGGCCTTCCCGGGCAAGCGGTCGATCACCTCGAGCAGGCCGGTCTCCAGGCGCTGCGGACGTTTGCGAATGACGAGGTGATTGACTTCCTGGAACAAGCCATCTCCCTGGATGGGGAGACCTCATCGGAGCCGAACCTGTCGCGGCAGGCACGCTGGCACCTGCAGGCTGGTGACGCCTTCGTCCAACTCTCCAGGTACCGGGAGGGCCGTGACCACATCGAGGTCGGCCTGCGGCTGATGAGACGGACAGCACCCGCGAGCGGTTGGCAGCAGATTGTCTCGCTCATCGCGGAGCTGGTGCGCCAGGCTCTGCGCCGGGCTGGAGTAATTCGTCGGGTCCGAGCGTTGACCGATGCGGAACGGGATGAGCTGGTTGCAGTCAGCCGCGCCTACGAGCGGCTGGCAGAAGCCGCCTTCTACGGCGGCGAGCCCCTGCTTGCGCTCTACTGCGCGATTCACATCCTCAACGTGGCCGAGGCATCTGAGAGTCCACCCGAGATCGCGCGAGGCCTCGCGGGTACCGGAGCATTGCTGGGGCTCGTCCCGTGGCCGCGGGTGGCTGAGTCGTACGTGCGCCGCGCCCTCGCAGAGCTGGGCCGTGTCGAGGACCTGACGACCCACGAGATCGTGGGAATCGTGGTGGGGTTCTACTACGTTGGGGTTGGTACCTGGGAGGCCGCGCGTGAGCAATTCCGAACGGTGCGAAAGATCGCGCGACGCCTCGGAGATCGACGACGCGTGGAGGACTCACTCTCGAATGGGATGGAGCTCGAGACCATGCAGGGCTCGTTTGCGGCCGGTGCCCAGCTTGCGGACGAGCTGATCACCACCGCCTCCGCGCGCAACGATCGTCGCTTCCATGCGGAGGGCCTCGTGGGGAAGGGCTATTGCGCGCTCCAGATGGGGGACGCGGATACCGCGCTGCAGTCATGCACGGACTTTCGCGAGATCGTTGCCGACGAGTCCTACCTGACCGATGAGCTGCGCACCAAGTCGCAGGGCCTGCTCGCGCTCATCCACCTCGGCCGCGGCGATTGGGCGCAGGCGCGCGCTGCCAGCGACGAAGCCATGCGCCTGACGCGTGACCGGCCGACGTATGCCGGTACCTTCATCGGCTACGTGGGGCCAGCCGAGGTGTACCTCGAAGCATGGGAGCGCGACCAGCCCTTCCGCGATGAGCCCCGGCGCTCGGCGGAGGCGATCGCGCGCATGAAGCGCTTCGCCGGCGTCTTTCCGGTGGGACGTCCGCGATGGGCGATCCTCGAGGGACGCCGTTCATGGCTCGCGGGTCGCAGAGGCCGGGCCCTTCGCCTGTGGCGCAGCGCGCTAGCGACCGCCACGAAGCTGGAGATGCCATATGAGCAGGGCCTGGCCCACTATGAGATAGGTCGTCATCTCGACGCGAACGACCCCGACCGCGCGGTACATCTCGAGTCGGCACGCGAGGTCTTTGGCGGCATCCAGGCGGCGCGCGCACTGGCGGCCCTCGATCTGGCCGCGCGCGACCCGGTTACCGCTGAGGGCCGTGGACGATGAAGGCGGCTATCGACCCAGACCCGTATCCGGCTCCGCTAAAGGCGCTCACGCGCGACGCGGCTGTGCGACTCATTACACGGGTCAAGCGGAACGCGCCGGCTCTCGGGGATCACGCCGACCAATGGATGCGAGCGCTCGCCGGGGATGCTCCCGCTGAGCGCTACTTCCTGCATCCGCGGGCCTTTCCGGCGGTCCTGCTCCCCTGGCTCGTGGAAGCGGCCGTCCGTCGTCAGCCGTCCCGCGCCTTCCAGCGCGACGTGGTGTATTCGACGGTCGCGGGCTACTACTTCGTGCGCCTGACCGACGACCTGATGGACGGCGAGCCGGTTGCCCCTCCAGTTGTGCCGCTCCTCATCGTGCTCCACGCGGAATTCGAGCAGACCTACTATCGCTACTTCCCTGCGGGTCACGCGTTCTGGGATGTCCTGGCCCGCAGCTCGTACCAGGCTGCCGAGACCGCCTCACGAGACGCCGGGCAGCGGCGAATCACACGCGAGCACTTCCTGGCGAGCAGCGCGCGGAAGGTAGCCGGCGCCAAGATCCCGATCGCGGCCGTCTGCCATCGGTACGACAGGTCCGATCTCGTCGCACCCTGGTCCGGCTTTGTGGACCTGCTCGGCCGATGGCATCAGATGTTGAACGACATGCTGGGCTGGAGTCGCGACCTGCAGCGAGAAACGCCGACCTACTTCCTGTCCGAGGCCGTCGCGCGTGCCGCACCTGGCGGCTCGATTGCGGAATGGGTGATCAGCGACGGCTACGAATGGGGTATGGGTCAGCTGGCCCCGTGGATGGCCGATCTGATGGCCGCCGCCCGCGAGCTGGAGAGTCCCGCGCTCGCGACGTATCTCGAGGGTAGAGACCGCGCCTTGCTCGCGACCTGGGAGAAACTGCGAACGGAAATGGAGCCGCTGCGGCGGCTCGCCCGTTCCCTGAAGGGCTCCGGCGCAGGCGCGTCAGTTGCGGGCGTCGAGCTGGGTGATCCAACCCCAGACGGTGATGGCCGCCAACGCCACGCCGGGCAGCGATAGCCACGGCCCGTAAACCAGCCCGAGGCCGATCATGCTCGCCGCCGCGGCGGCGAGCAGCGGCCAGACGCTGCCGACGGGGATCGGCTCCAGACCGGCCGCCAGAGGCTCTGCCCCGGCCGCGCCACGGGGTTCGGCGAATCCCACCAGCCGCGCCACAGCGAGACCGGCACGCCGCACCTTCCCACCGCCGCCATCGCCCAGCGGCCCCCGCGTGGCGCGCACCACGAGGAAGAAGACAACGACTACCAGTCCGGTGGCGACCGCGACGAAGGCCAGCATCACGCTCCCGGCCCACTCGTAGCTGAGGATCCAGTAGAGGATCCCGATGACCGCGGTGTACGCCGCGGTGCGCAGGAAGAAGCGCAGCTCCTCAGCCACGATCCGTCTCCTGGTCCGCCGACGGGTCCGTCGGCACCGAGGGCTCGGCGGCCTCCGGCCGAACGGCTGAGGCAGCCACGCGTGCGTCGAAGACCGGGCGCTCGGAGCGGATCGGCGGGAGCGCGGTGAAGTTGTGGTGCGGCGGCGGAGAGCTGGTAGCCCACTCCAGCGAGTAGCCGCCCCACGGGTCATCCGGCGCCACCGCACCCCGCCCCAGGAAGACGGAGGCGACGACGTTCCAGGCCAGGACCAGGATCGACACAGCCAGGATCGCCGATCCGCCGCTGATGATCACGTTCAGCAGGGTCCAGCCCGAGCTGGCCGGGTAGTCCGCGATGCGGCGGGGCATCCCCTCCAGGCCGAGCAGGTGCATCGGGAAGAAGGTCAGGTTCATGCCCACCAGCGTCAGCCAGAAGTGGGCCACCCCCAGCCGCTCGTCGAGCATCCTCCCGGTCATCTTGGGAAGCCAGTAGTACAGCGCGGCAAACGCGGCGAAGACCGAGCCGCCGAACAGCACGTAGTGGAAGTGGGCGACCACGTAGTACGTGTCGTGCACGGCGTAGTCGATCGCCGGTGACGCGAGGAAGGGTCCGGTCAGGCCGCCGACCAGGAACATGAGCAGGAACCCGATGCAGAAGAGCATCGGAGTCTGGAAACGCAGCCGGCCGCGCCACATGGTGGCGATCCAGTTGAAGAACTTCACCCCCGTGGGGATGGCGATCATCATCGAGGTGATGGCGAAGAACAGGTTGCTCACCACCCCGGTCGTGAACATGTGGTGCGCCCACACGCTGTAGCTGAGCACGCCGATCAGCATGGTGGCGAACACGAAGCCGCGGTAGCCGAAGACCGGCTTGCCGGAGAAGACCGGGATGATCTCGGTGACCACGCCGAAGAACGGCAGGATCAAGATGTAGACCTCGGGGTGGCCGAAGAACCAGAACAGGTGCTGCCACAGGATGGCGCTGCCGCCCGCAGCCGGGTCGAACACGTGGCCACCCAGGGTGCGGTCGATGAAGAGCAGCGCCAGCGCTCCGGTGAGGACCGGGAAGGTGAGCATGATCAGCAGGCTGGTGACCAGCATGTTCCAGGTGAAGACCGGCATTCGGAACATGGTCATGCCCGGTGCCCGCATGCTGAAGATGGTGGCGACGAAGTTGACGGCCCCCAGGATCCCAGAGGTTCCGGCGAAGACGAGGCCGATGATCCACAGGTTCGAGCCGCTTCCCGGCGAGAAGATCGGGCCCGACAGCGGCACGTAGCCGGTCCAGCCAAACGCTGCCGCGCCGCCGACCAGGAACCCGGAGAAGGCGATCAGCCCGCCGCCCAGTGCGAGCCAGTAGGTCAGCGCGTTGAGGCGGGGGAACGCGACGTCCGGGGCGCCGATCTGGAGTGGGATGAAGTAGTTGGCCAGGCCAAAGACGACCGGAGACGCGAAGAAGAAGATCATCCCCGTCCCGTGCATGGTGAAGAGCTGGTTGTAGGTCGCCTCGTCCAGGAACTGCAGATCGGGGAACGTGAGCTCCGCTCGCATCACCAGCGACAGCGCACCGGCGAGCAGGAAGAATCCGAGGCCGGTGAAGAGGTAGAGCAGACCGATGCGTTTGTGGTCGGTGGTGGTCAGGAAGTCGACGATGCCGGCCCGCTCGCCGGCCAGCACCGGCCCCCGCGCTCGCTGCTGCAGCTCGGCGGTGGTCATGGTGCCGCCCTCTGGGACGCCAACCACGTGGTGAATTCGGATGGGCTAACCGCTCGAATGGTGAAGCGCATCTGGTCGTGCAGGAGGCCGCAGAACTCGGCGCACTGACCGGTGTAGGTCCCAGGCTGGTCGATCGTCAGCTGGAGATGATTGTCGACGCCGGGAACCGTGTCGCGCTTGACCAGGAACGAGGGGATGAAGAAGGCGTGGATCACGTCATCGGAGACGAGCTCGAAGTCGATGGTGGCACCAACTGGCAGGACGAGCTCGGGTGGAGAGCCGGGCACGCCCGTCAGCTGAACGCGTGACTCGAGGTACGTGAACCGCCATTGCCATTGGAACCCCTCCACCTTGACCTGGAGGGGCGAGCCGGGATGTCGCGCGTCGTTGGTGTTGAGGACCGCCGCGCTGGCCACGAACAGCCCGATCACCAGCAGCGTGGGCAGCGCCCACCAGATG
>VBKA01000183.1 GCA_005879815.1 Chloroflexota bacterium | reverse complement strand
TGCCGGTGCGCGTCATGTCGAAGACGACGATCGGCATCTCGTTGTCCATCGCCAGGCTGACCGCGGTCGCGTCGAGCGCACCCAGCCGATTGGCGAGCAGGTCCGTGTAGCCGATCTGGGTGTAGCGGGTGGCATCCGGGTGGATTTCGGGGTCGGCATCGTACACCCCGTCGACCCGCGTGGCCTTCAGGATCACCTCGGCGTGGATCTCGACGGCGCGCAGGGTCGCGGCGGTGTCGGTCGTGAAATACGGGTTTCCGGTGCCGGCGACCATGATGATCACGCGACCCTTCTCGAGGTGGCGCACAGCGCGTCTTCTGATGTACGGCTCGCAGATCTCGTTCATGGCGATCGCGCTCATCACGCGCGTCGGGCAATCGAGCTGCTCCAGGGCGTCCTGCAGGGCCAGGCCGTTCATCACGGTGGCCAGCATGCCCATGTAGTCGCCCGTGGCGCGGTCCATGCCCCTCGCCGCGGCCGCCAGCCCGCGAAAGATGTTGCCGCCTCCCACGACCACCGCGATCGCGACCCCGAGGGCTTGCGCCTCAGCGATCTGGCTAGCGATCGAGCGCGTGACCTCCGGGTCGACGCCATACGGGCGGCCGCCCATCAGCGACTCGCCTGACAGCTTCAGCAGCACGCGCCGATAGCGCAGTTCCTGCGAGATCGCTTCGGCCGGGGCCGCCTCGGCCATGGGCGTCAGGCCGCCCCGGGTCCGAGGCCGGTCTGCGCAGGCCTGGTCTCGCCGACGGCCATGCGCGCAAACCGGGCGACACGGATGTTCTCGCCGAGCAGCGCGATCTTCTCGGTGATCAGGTCCCCGATCTTGCGATCGGTATCGCGGTACGGGAGCTCGAGCAGGCAGGCTGTCTCGAGCCACTTGTTCAGCTTGCCTTCGACGATCTCGGCCACGCGCTCTGCGGGCTTGCCCTCCCCCTGCGCGTCCAGCGTGAAGGCGCGCCGCTGCGCCTCAAGGACATCGGGGGGCACCTGGTCGCGCGAAACGTACCTCACGGTGTCGTGTCCGGCGACGGCCATCGCCAGGTCGCGCGCCAGCCGCTGGAACTCGTCCGTGCGGGCGACGAAATCCGTTTCGCAGTTGAGCTCGATGAGCGCGCCAAGCCGTGCCCCGTGGTGGATGTAGCTGCTGATGACGCCTTCGCGTACCTCTCGGTCGGACTTCTTGGCGGCCGTCGACAGGCCCTTCTCGCGGAGCCAATGTGTCGCCTTCTCGAGGTCTCCCCCACTCTCCTCGAGCGCTCGCTTGCAATCCATGACGCCGGCGCCGGTCTGCTCCCGCAGCCGCTTGACGTCCTCGGGCGTGATCACGGTGGTGGTCATGGTTCCTTCCTGGGTTCGCTGGGTTCCGTGCCATGGCTGGCAGCGAACATGGCGCCGCCGGCCGGTTTGACTGTCCTATTCCTGTTCGAGCGTGGCTTCCTCGTCCTCGCCGCGGGACTCCGCCGTGCGACGTGCCCGTGCGCGTCGTTCCTCGTCTTCGTCATCCTCCGGCTCGGGCTCAAACACGAGGGCCTCGCCGGCCGCAAGGGCGGCGCTGTAATCGGCCTCCTCCGCCAAGACCGTCTCATCGACGGGTGGCAGTGCCTCGGCCTCCTCGAACTCCTGGTCGAGCCGCGCCTGGCGTTCGTTCAGCGCCTCGAGCACGGCATCGGCCACCTTGGTGGAGATCAGCTTGACTGAGCGGATCGCGTCATCGTTGGCCGGGATGACCCAGTCGATGAGGTCCGGATCGCAGTTCGTGTCGGTCATGGCCACGATCGGGATCTCGAGCCGTCGCGCTTCCGCGACCGCGATCGACTCGCGGTGTGGATCGACCACGAACAGCGCTCCAGGCAGCCTGCGCATGCGGCGGATGCCGCCCAGTGCGGCGTTCAGGCGGGTGATCTCCTCGTTGAGCTTCGAGGCCTCTTTCTTGGTGAGGCGCTCGAACTCGCCACTGTCGCGTCGGGCCTCCAGCGCCTCGAGACGCTGGATGCGGCGCTTGATGGTCGTGAAGTTGGTGAGCATCCCGCCGAGCCAGCGGTTGTTCACGTAGTGCTGGCCGGAACGCTCCGCCTCAAGGGCGATCGACTCCTGGGCCTGCTTCTTGGTTCCGACCAAGAGGATGCTCTCGCCGCGCCGCACGGTTTCGCGGATGAAATCGAGCGCGTCGTCCAGCCGACGAACCGTCTGGGCGAGGTCGATGATGTGGATGCCGTTGCGCTCGGCGAAGATGTACTCGCGCATCTTCGGGTTCCAGCGGCGGGTCTGATGTCCAAAATGGACCCCCGCCTCGAGCAGCTGCTTCATGGTAGTGGCTGCCATTCGGGCAAACTCCTTCGGTTCTTCCTCCGCCCGCCTCTCCTCCCTCTTGATCGACCCGGCCAGAACGAGGCTATGGGCACCTTGATCGAGGGATCAGCGAGCGTGTGTGATGGGACGCTGGCGTCCGAGCCATGGTCAACCGACTCGGCCTCGGAGCCGGCGGGGAGTATAGCACGAGCGGCGGATCGCCCTTCCTGCGGGGCCTGGAACCTCACTGGACTCCACCGAACCGGACGAAGGTACCAGCAGCCCACTCCTTCGTACCTTTGACCCTGCGCCGGCCGCTGGGGAGCATCGTTCCCGGATTGCTGCACAGCCATGACCGACGGCCCCTCGGGGCGCGGGATCGCTTGCGTCTCTCACGGCTGGTGAGGAGGAAATCATGCGACTGCGCCGCGGAGCGCTTGCGATCAGCGCCGGCACCCTCGCCCTCGTGCTGCTTGGAGGGCCGATGCTTGCCAGCCCGGTCCTGGCCGCGGCGCCGACCGTGGTCGTCCATCCCGGTGACACGCTGAGCGCCATCGCCGCGCGCCACCGCACCAGCGTGGCTCGGCTGGTCGCCCTGAATCGAATTGCGAATCCGGATCTGATCCTGCCCGGCCAGGTCCTGGTCCTCGCACGGTCATCGGCTCAGAAGGCATCTGGGACACCAAAGCGCTCCGGCTCGACCCTCATCCACATCGTGGGCCGCGGCGAGAACCTCACCGGTCTGGCAGCACGCTATGGCACCAGCGTCGCAGCCATCGTGGCTGCCAATCGGCTGGCCAGTCCGAATCGGATCGTGACCGGCCAGCGCCTTCGAATTCCCGGCACTGTCCGCAGCACAAGCCGGCCGCGCGCCAGCGCAAGCGCGACCCTCGTGCACCTCGTCAGCGCAGGCGAGACGCTCATCGGCATCGCGCGCCGGTATTCGACCAGTGTGGCGGTGCTGGTCAGGCTCAACCGCCTGTCCCGCGCCGGCTACATCCGCATCGGGCAACGCATCCTCGTCCCCGGCAGGCGCGGGCAGGCCCCGACCGCCTGGTCGACCGCCCGTTTCCCGGACGACATTCGCGCCGTCATGGCGCGCCGCGTCGCCATCAGTGACCTGATCGCCGGCGAGGCCCGTCGTGCGGGAG
>VBKA01000176.1 GCA_005879815.1 Chloroflexota bacterium | reverse complement strand
TTCCCGACAGCGCCGAACGCATCACGGCGGCGGGTGCAGAGGAAGTGCCGCTGAGCGCCTTGACGGTGGGAGATGCGGTCCTCGTCCGCCCGGGCGCGAGGGTCCCGGCCGATGGAGAGGTCGTCGACGGTACAGCCGACGTCGACGAGTCGATGATCACCGGCGAGTCGAGTCCCGTTCCTAAGGAGCGGGGAGGGAAGGTCGTGGCTGGGACGGTCGCCGTCAGCGGCAGCCTGCGGGTCCGCGTGACCGCGGTGGGCGAAGAGACCGCCCTGTCGGGGATCATGCGCCTGGTTGCCGAGGCACAGGCCTCGAACAGTCGGGCGCAGCTGCTCGCCGATCGCGCGGCAGCTCTCCTCTTCTTCGTGGCCCTCGGCGCGGGCGTGGTCACGCTTGCCGCGTGGTTGGCCATCGGAAAGCCGGAGGAGGCCCTGATCCGCACCGCCACGGTCCTGGTGATCGCATGTCCGCACGCGCTCGGACTCGCGATTCCGCTGGTGATCGCCATCAGCACCACGCTCGGTGCCCGTAATGGGCTGCTGGTCAAAGATCGCATGGCGCTGGAGCGGGCGCGGGATGTGCAGCTGGTCATCTTTGACAAGACCGGCACGTTGACTCGCGGCCAGCCGGTCATCGTCGGCGTCGCCGCGGCCCCAGACACGAACGAGTCGGAGCTCCTGGCGCTGGCGGCATCGGTCGAGGCCGATTCCGAGCATCCCCTGGCCAGGGCCATTGGCCGGGCTGCCGCGGAGCGCAGGCTGCGGGTGCCGATCGCGAGCGGCTTTGATCCTCAGGCCGGCGTGAGCGCTCGGGCAACCGTCGACGGCCGCGAGGTCGTGGTCGGCGGTTCGAGGATTCTCACGGGCCTGGACCTGACCGGCCCGGTGCTGAGCCGCAGCCAGGCCTGGGCCGCGGAAGGACGGACCGTGCTCTACGCGGTCGCCGCTGGCCGGTTGCTGGGCGCGTTAGCGGCTGAGGACGAGATCCGTCCCGAATCGCGCGAAGCGGTCGAGCGCCTACACCGCATGGGACTGCGGGTCGCGATGCTCACCGGGGATGCCCAGGCGGTCGCCGATGCCGTGGCCACCCGGATCGGGATCGACGAGGTCGCGGCCGAGGTGCTGCCCGTCGACAAGGCCGCTGCCGTGCGCCGCTTCCAGTCCGGGGGCGCCCGGGTGGCGATGGTGGGTGACGGGGTCAACGACGCCCCGGCCCTGGCCCAGGCCGACGTGGGCATCGCCATCGGGGCCGGCACGCACGTCGCCGTGGAGTCAGCGGGGATCGTCCTCGTCCGCGACGACCCACGCGACGTGGCCGGAGCCATTGAGCTGTCGCGCGCGAGCTACCGCAAGATGGTCCAGAACCTGGTGTGGGCGACTGCCTACAACGCGATCGCGATCCCCGTGGCCGCAGGGGTCCTCGCGCCGTGGGGCGTCGTCCTGCCGATGAGCGTGGGGGCCCTGGTGATGAGCGCCTCGACCATCATCGTGGCGGCCAATGCCCAGCTGCTGCGCGGCCTGAGGCTGCGTACGGAAGCGCCTGGGCGAACCGTCCGCGCCGCGTCCGCGGCCGCCTGAGGCAGCGCGCGCTCAGGCGCGGAGCTCTGTCAGCTCGTCGACCGGGGCGGGTGCGCCGAACAGATAGCCCTGGCCGAACGTGACGCCGAGCTGGCGAAGGGCGCGCCGCTCTGCCTCCGTTTCGATTCCTTCCGCGATCAGGGCGCAATCGGTCTGGCGCGAGAAGTAGACCATGCCCGCGATCATCGCCTGGCGAGCCGGATCCGTGTCCAGCCCGCGGACCAGGCGAAGGTCGATCTTCACGTACCGCGGGTACAGCTCGATGATGTGGCGCAGTGACGCGAACCCGGCACCGGCATCGTCGACCGCGATGCTGACCGGCTCGGGAATGCGGCGCAGGTCCTCGCGGACGGTCTCGTAGTCGCGGATCTCGAGGCGCTCGGTCAGCTCCAGGACCAGCGGCCGGCCATGGCCGGCGAGCAGGCTCGGGTCCGCCAGCTGCGAGAGCAGCCAGTGCGACACGTTCAGGCTGAGCCAGCGACCTCCCGGCAGGCGTCGCCCCGCCTCCATAGCGGCGCGCAGGCAGGCGAGCTCGAGGTCCTGACCGAGACCTACCTGGTCCGCGTCGGCGAAGCGCCGCTCCGGCGGGGTCCCGTCATTGAAGCGGGTGAGGGCCTCATAGCCAACCACGCTGCGACTCTCCAGCTCGACGACTGGCTGGAAGTGGGGAACGAATGCTGCCTCGGTGATAGCGCGACGAATCGGGCCTGCCACATCTTGTGTCGCCTGCCGGCCCGAGAGGGCCGGAATCAGCAACGCCCCGGCCACGGCCGCGTATTCCGCCAGCGACGGAAGCCAGCGGGTGACGGCGTCGACGCCGACCCGGGCATCGGTCCCCGCCGCAAGAAGGCCGTACACCTTGCCTGCTGCGCCGAAGGGTACGTAGGCCGACGAGGAGAGGCCCATCTCGAGCCAGCGTCGGGTGTACTCGTCGTCGGAGCGACCGGGCGTCCACTCGTCGATCCAGGGACCGGTAGCGCTCTCGCGCAAGTACGCCGCTCGCGCAGCGGGCAACGGATGGCCCACGGTCACCGGCGCGTCAGGTGGAAGGCGCCCGGCGATCGGCACCACAGAGCCGTCGGGCTCGAAGATGAGGACGGAGACCATGTCGACGTGACGGATGCGCGCCACCTCGTCACAGATTGCCATGGCCGTCTCCTCGGGGGTCCCGGCCGCCTGCAGCCGGTGGAGCGACTGGACCACCTGTTGCCGCTCGCGCCACGAGGCGCGAAGCTCCAGCTCGGTCCTGCGCTCGCGGGTGACGTCGAACATCACACCGTGAACCGAACGGCCTCCCTCCGGCTCATTGACCACGATCGCCTCATCGCGCATTCGCAGCCACTGGCCATCTCGTGAGCGGATCCGGTACGTGAGCGTGAACGGCTCGACCGATTGCACTCCCGCGGCAAGCGCACCGAGCACCCCGGCGCGATCCCGACTGTGCAGGCGCTCGCGCCAGAGGTTGAAGCTCCATTCCTCGGGCCGATAGCCGAGCATGGCTTCGACGCGCGGGCTGACGAATCGCGTCTCGCCGCCAATCTCGTTGACGTAG